>NZ_JBJLSH010000037.1:0-48949 GCF_050871905.1 Kineococcus haloalkalitolerans | reverse complement strand
TGGCCCGCTCCGTCCAGGACCACGTCGTCCTCCCCCTGTCGGCCGTCGGCGGCCGCGGCTGCAGCCCCGGGGGCCCCCCCGGGGGCGCCCGCCCCCCCGGCGCGGCCGCCGGGGGGCGGGGGGGGGGGCCCCCGGGGGGGGGGGCGGCGGGGGGGGGGCGCGCCCCCCGCCCCCGGCCCCGCGGCGCCACGACGACCGGGGTGGTCGTCGGCTGCTCCGAGCCGCCGGCCGGCTCCACCGAGATGCCCACCCCGCCCGCGCCCGCCAGGTCGGCGACGAACCGGACCCCCTGGCCGGCCCCGCCGGGCAGCATCGTGCCCGCCGAGCGCAGGGCGTCGCCCTCGACCAGCCACAGCTGGTACTCCCGACCCGCGCCCACGTCCGGCATCCCGGCGGCCAGCACCGCCGCCGAGGTGCCGTCGGTGACCACGGTGGCCGTGCCGCCGCCGGTGGCCTCGACCGTGACGACCCGCGCGGCGGGGCTGCCCAGCAGGTCGGCGACCCGCCGCGCCTGCTCGGCGTCCTGCCGCTCGGCGGCGGCCACGGCCCGCGCGTCGGCGGCGTCCCGGCGCGCGTCGACCGCGGTGGCCACGCCCGCGACGGCCACCGCGACGCTCGCGGCCACGGCCACGAGCGGCCCGGTCGCCCAGCCCCGGCGGCGCCGCGAGCGCTCGCGCAGGTCCACGACCGGCGCGGGGGCCTCCGGCTCGCGAGCCGCTGGCGGGACCCCCGGGACCCCGGGAGCCGCGGGCACCGTCGCGGCGTCCTGCCCGGGCCGCTCCTGCGGCGTGCGGGCCACCTCGGCCAGCAGCCGCTCGCGCAGGCCCGGCGGCGGGGGCACCTCGCCGGCCAGCCGCGACGCCGTCGCGCGCAGCGCGTCCGCCTCCCGGCGCACGGCCGGCGAGGTGCGCAGGTGCTCCTCCACGGCGGCGCGCTCGTCCTCGTCCACGGCGTCCAGCGCCCAGGCCGCCAGGTCCTCCTCCGGGGACCCGCCGTCCCGGCCGGCCCCGCGCCCGTCGCCCGCGCTCACGCCTGCACCCCCAGCGCGTCGCGCAGCCGGAACAGCGCGTCGCGCAGCCGGCTCTTGACGGTGCCCAGGGGCAGGTCCAGCCGCTCGGCCACCTCCCGCTGCGTGCAGCCGCCGAAGTAGGCCAGGTCCACGGCCTGGCGCTGCACCGGCGACAGGGCGGCCAGCGCCCGGCGGACCTCGTCGTGCTCGAGGAGCACCTCGACCTCCTCGCTCACGCTGTCGTAGGGGTCCGGCTCGCGCCGGGCGGCGCGGTCGTCGCGGGCGGCGCCCGCCTGCGCCGAGCGCACGCGGTCCACGGCGCGGCGGTGGGCCACGGTGACGGCCCACGCGCGCGCCGAGCCGCGGGCCGCGTCGAAGCGGGCGGCGGTGCGCCACACCTCCAGGAACACCTCCTGCACCACCTCCTCGGACTGCGCCGGGTCGCGCAGGACCCGCAGGACGGTGCCGTGGACGGCGGCGGCCGTGGCGTCGTAGAAGCGCGCGAACGCCTCCTGGTCGCCGCCGGCCGCCGCGACGAGGTCGTCCTCGGGCGAGCCGCCCGGCAGGACCTCGGGACGGGGTGCGGTCACCAGGCCCACCCTGCCACTCCCTCCGGGGCTCACCCCACGCTCACGGTGACGGTGTGCCAGCCGCTGGCGCCGTCCGGCACCGGGGCGGCGCGCTCCTGGGTCTGCACCTCGCCGGTGCCGTCGGTGGCGCGCACGGACAGCCGGTGGCTGCCCGGGTCGGCCGCCTGCCAGTCGAAGACCCACTGGCACCAGGTGTCGTCGGAGACGGACGGCACGATCCGGGCCTCGCGCCAGGGCTCGTCGTCGACGCGCACCTCCACGCGCTCGACGCCGCGGCCCTGCGCCCAGGCGACGCCCGCCACCGTCACCGGGCCCGCCTCCAGGCGGGCGAAGGAGCGCGGCACGTCGATGCGCGAGGCCGTCTTCACCGGCCCGCGCTCAGCCCAGCCGCGCTCGGTCCAGTAGGCGGTGCGGTCGGCGAAGCGGGTGACCTCCAGGTCGACGACCCACTTGCACGCCGACACGTACCCGTACAGGCCGGAGACGACCATCCGCACGGGGAAGCCGTGCTCGCGCGGCAGGGGCTCGCCGTTCATCCCGACGGCCAGCAGGGCGTCGCGGCCGTCGGTGACGTCGGCCAGCGGCGCGCCCAGGGTGAACCCGTCGACGCTCGTGGCCAGCAGCATGTCGGCGCCCGCGCGCGGGCGGACCCGGGCCAGCAGGTCGGCCAGCGGGTACCCCAGCCAGCGCGCGTTGCCGGCCAGGTCGCCGCCGACCTCGTTGCTGACGCACGTCATGGTGATCCAGCGCTCGACCAGGGGCAGCGCGAGCAGCTCGTCGAAGCCGATCTCGAGCTCCTCCTCGACCATCCCGTGCACGCGCAGCCGCCAGCCCGCCGCGGGGACGTCGGGCACGACCAGGGCGGTGTCGATCCGGTAGAAGTCCGCGTTCGGGGTGACGTAGCGGGTCAGGTCGCCGCCGAGGGGGTCGACGCCCTCCGGCAGCGGCGCCGCCGGCGACGCCGGGGCGGGCAGGACGACCGCGGCCCGCGAGGCCTCGGCGCTGCGCCGGCCGGAGACGACCCGCCCGCCGCCCGCAGCGGCCAGTCCGCCGGCGGCGATCCCGCCGACCAGCAGCGCCCGCCGGCCCGCGGGCGCGGGCCGGTCGACGCGCCGGACCAGGCCCACGAGCGCCAGCGCCCCGGCCACCGCGCCCAGCGCGGAGGGCAGGGGGGTCAGCGGCCCGGCGTCGGGTCGGGTCAGCGCCGCGAGCACCCCGACGGCCCCCAGGGCGGCGACCACCGCCACCCCGGCGGCCGGGCGGCGGCGGGCCAGCAGCCCGGCCACCGCGGCCAGCGCCGCCACGAGCGCGCCGACGGTGGCGAGCAGGACCGCCTTGTCGGCCGTGCCGAACCAGGCGATGGCCAGGTCCTTCAGCCACGGCGGCACCAGGTCGACGACGGCGTCGCCCACGACGACGAGGGGGGCGGCCGACGGCGACGTCAGCGCCGCCACCAGCTGCCCCACCCCCAGCGTGAGGACGGCCGACGCGATCCCGGCCAGGGCCGCCCAGCCCCGTCCGGCGCGGGACGCCGGGCGTCCCGCGCTCCCCTCCCGCTCCGGGGCCGGGCCGCGGGCCGGGTCGCGCTGCCGCCCTGCCCGGGCCACGCCGTCGTTCGTCCTCACACCCCCTCTTCGGAGCCGGCGGCCCCGCGGACTGCTCCCTCCGGGTGGTCCTCGGCGCCGGGTCCCGCCGCCGCGTCCAGGGCCCGAGCCACGTGCGGGGCCAGCAGGGCGAAGGCGCGGCCGCGGTGGCTGACGGCGTTCTTCTCGTCGGCGGAGAACTGCGCGAGGGTGCGCTCGTCGCCCTCGGGCACGAAGGCCGGGTCGTAGCCGAACCCGCCCCCGCCGGCCGGCGCGTCCGCCAGCCGGCCGCGCAGCTCGCCCAGCTCCACGTGCTCGCCCTCCTCGCCCCCGCCGGGCACGGCCAGGGCTGCCGCGCACACGAACGCGGCGCCGCGGTGCGCCGCGGGCACGTCGGCCACCTGCGCCAGCAGGAGCGCCAGGTTGGCGGCGTCGTCGCCGTGCCGGCCGGCCCAGCGGGCGGAGAAGATCCCCGGCGCGCCGCCGAGGACGTCCACGGCGATGCCGGAGTCGTCGGCCACGGCGACCAGGCCGGTGGCGGCCGCGACGGCGCGCGCCTTGAGCAGCGCGTTCTCGGCGAAGGTGACCCCGGTCTCGGCGACCTCGGGCACGTCGGCGCCCGTCTGGTCGATGCCCAGGACCTCCACGCCGGGCAGCAGCGGGGCCAGCACGGCGCGCAGCTCGCCGACCTTGTGGGCGTTGCGGGTGGCCAGCACCACCCGCCGCGCGCCGCTCACGCGCCCGCCCCGGGCAGCGGCGCGGCCAGCGCCTCCTCCTGCAGCCGCGCGAGCTGCGCGCACCCGCCGACGGCGAGGTCGAGCAGGGCGTCGAGCTCGGCGCGGTCGAAGGGCACGCCCTCGGCGGTGCCCTGGACCTCCACGAACCGCCCGTCGCCGGTGACGACGACGTTCATGTCGGTGCCGGCGCGCACGTCCTCCTCGTAGGGCAGGTCCAGGACGGGCCGCCCGCCGACGACGCCGACGCTGACGGCGCTGACGGACCCGGTCAGCGGCTGCTTGCTCGGGCGGACCAGCCCGCGCCCCTTCGCCCAGGCCACCGCGTCGGCGAGAGCCACGTACGCGCCGGTGACCGCCGCGGTGCGGGTGCCGCCGTCGGCCTGCAGGACGTCGCAGTCGAGGACGACGGTGTTCTCGCCGAGGGCCTTCGTGTCGACGACGGCGCGCAGGCTGCGGCCGATGAGGCGGCTGATCTCGTGGGTGCGCCCGCCGATGCGGCCCTTGACGGACTCGCGGTCGCCACGGGTGTCGGTGGCGCGCGGCAGCATCGCGTACTCGGCCGTCACCCACCCCTGCCCGGAGCCCTTGCGCCAGCGGGGCACGCCCTCGGTGAAGGAGGCCGCGCACAGGACGCGGGTGCGGCCGAACTCGACGAGGACGCTGCCCTCGGCGTGGTCGAGCCATCCGCGGGTGATGCGGACGGGCCGCAGGTCGTCGGGGGCCCGCCCGTCGGCCCGCGGGGCGGGCTCGGGCACGGCGGTCGCGCTGGAGGTCGTCACGCGCCCAGCCTGCCACCCGCGGGCGCCCGGCCGGTGACGCCCCGCGACCGCCCGGCGCGTTCCCGCCCGTGGCGTTCGGGCACCCTGAGCAACCAGTGAGGCACGTTGCGTCGCAACGGCATCACCCGGGCGGCGCACGCTGCGCCGATCGGGTCACACTGAGGTCACGAGCGGCGATATCGAGCGCGGACCGTCCCCGGCCGGGGCACCATGAGCGCATGTCGCGCACCACCCGGCAGCTGGTCCCCGGGGACCGGGTCCGCACCAGCACCGCCGACCACGAGGGCGTCGTCCTGCGCCCCCTGCGCCTGCCCGGCGCCGCTCGCCACCGGCTCGTCGAGCGCCAGGTCGCCGCCGTCACCGTGGTCGGCCCGGCCCTGCCCGGCCTGCGCCGCCTCGTCGTGGAGTTCACCGACGGCGCCGTCTCCCAGCCCGTCTCCCCGCGCGCCACCTGGCCGCTCGCGCCGGCGCGCGTGATCGACCTGACGGCGCTGGAGCGCCCGGACGCCGGGCAGGACGCCCAGCGGCCCGCGCCCCTGACCGTCGTGGGCGGCGACGCGCCGGCTACAGCACGCCGAGGTGCAGCGGGCCGGTCTCCTCGACCGAGACGACCTGCGGCCCGAGGAAGCGCTGCGCGAGCCCGGTGAACAGGCTCTTGTCGCCCGTGGAGGTGAACCGGTGCCTCGGCGCCGGGCGCTCGTCCGGGCGCAGCATCCCGCGCGCCGACAGCACCCGGTAGACGTCCGAGGCGGTCTCCTCCGCGCTGGAGACCAGCGTCACCCCGTCCCCCACCACGCTGCGCAGGACCGCCTGCAGCAGCGGGTAGTGGGTGCAGCCCAGCACGAGGGTGTCCACGCCCGCCGCGATGACCGGCTCCAGGTACTCCTCGGCCGCCGACAGCAGCTCCGGCCCGCTCGTGACGCCGCGCTCGACGAACTCCACGAACCGCGGGCACGCGACCGTCGTCAGCGTCAGGTCCGGCGCGGCCGCGAACGCGTCCTCGTAGGCGCGCGAGGAGATCGTCGCCCGCGTGCCGATCACCCCGACCCGGCCGTTGCGGGTGGCCCGCACGGCCCGGCGCACCGCGGGCTGGATGACCTCCACCACCGGCACGTCGTAGCGCTCGCGCGCGTCGCGCAGCATCGCGGCCGAGGCCGAGTTGCAGGCGATGACGAGCATCTTCACGCCCGACTCCACCAGCACGTCCAGCACGTCCAGGGCGTAGCGGCGCACCTCGGCGATCGGCTTGGGCCCGTAGGGGCTGTGGGCGGTGTCGCCGATGTAGTGGACCGGCTCGTGCGGCAGCTGGTCCAGCACGGCCCGCGCGACGGTCAGCCCGCCGACGCCGGAGTCGAAGATGCCGATGGGTGCGTCGTCCACGACGGGACAGGGTAGGTCAGCGCCGGGCCGGCGGCGGTGGGGCCGGGCGGGACGGGCCGCGCACCTCGCGCGCGTCGTCCCGCGTCAGCCCAGCGAGCGGACCAGCGTCTCCTGCAGGTGGGTGGCGAAGTCATACACGGCCCACGCGTAGCGCTCGGGGTCCTCCTCGGCCAGCGCGTCGAACGGGTCCTCGTCCGGGTCGTCGCTGACGCCCAGCCGCGTGCCCAGCGCCAGGCGGATGTCGTTGAGGGCCGCCAGCCACGTGCGGGCGCCGTCGGCGTCCAGCTTCACGCGCCCGCCCTGCCCGGCCACGGGCTCCAGGGTGGCCAGCAGGCCCCGCGCCGCGCGCGCCTTGCGCTCGCGCAGCCCGGACTCGGTCAGGCGGCGGAACTCCGCCGCGGCCTGCGGGTCGTCCTCGCCGTAGGCGTCGGGCAGCAGCCGGCGCAGGACCTCGTCCTCCGGCGGGACCGCCGGGGCGGCGCCCTCGTGGTCGCCGAAGGACGGCAGGTCGGCCAGGCCCAGCTGCTCGGCCAGCGGGTCCACGGCCCGCTGCGCCGGCTCGCCCGGCGCGCCGAGCAGCTCCAGGACCTCGCGGGCGAGCGAGGCGAGCACGTCGGCCTCGACCGGGCGCAGGTCGAGGGTCAGGAGGCCGTCGCGGGAACGGCGGAAGGTGGCCACGGGGTGCTCGTGCGCTCCTCAGTCGTCCTTCTGCAGGGTCGCCCACAGGCCGTAGCCGTGCATGGCCTCCACGTCGCGCTCCATCTGCTCGCGCGTGCCCGAGGACACGACCGCGCGGCCGCGCTGGTGCACGTCGAGCATGAGCGCGTCCGCCTTCTGCTCCGAGTACCCGAAGTGGGTGCGGAAGACGTAGGAGACGTACGACATGAGGTTGACCGGGTCGTTCCAGACGATCGTGACCCACGGCGGCGAGACCTCCTGGGAGAGGTCCGTCTCCGGTCGCTCCAGCTCCACGGGAGCGGTCAGGACGGTCGCCGGCACGCGGCCAGTGTACGGAGGGTGCGCGGGCCCCCGGTCCGCCCGGACGGCGGGCGGGGGCGGGTGCGCGCCCCGCCCGCTAGGTTCGGCCGGGTGAGCACGAGCACCGCGCTGCTGACCGACCGGTACGAGCTGACGATGCTGCAGGCCGCCCTGGCCGACGGCACCGCGCAGCGCCGGTGCGTCTTCGAGGTCTTCGCCCGCCGGTTGCCGGAGGGCCGCCGCTACGGCGTCGTGGCCGGCACCGCCCGGGTGCTCGACGCCGTGGAGCGCTTCCGCTTCAGCGAGGAGGACCTGGCGCCGTTCACCGGCGCCCTGGACGAGCGCACCCTGGACTTCCTGCGCTCCTACCGCTTCGGCGGGGACGTCGACGGCTACCCCGAGGGCGAGCTGTTCTTCCCCGGCTCCCCCGTGCTGACGGTCACCGGCACCTTCGCCGAGGCCGTCGTGCTGGAGACCGTGGTCCTGTCGATCCTCAACCACGACTGCGCCATCGCCTCGGCGGCGGCGCGCATGGTCACCGCCGCCCGCGAGCGCCCGCTGGTGGAGATGGGCTCGCGGCGCACCCACGAGGGAGCGGCGGTGGCGGCCGCCCGCGCCGCCTACCTGGCCGGGTTCGCCAGCACCTCCAACCTGCGCGCCGGCGCCGAGCACGGCATCCCCACCTCGGGCACGGCCGCGCACGCCTTCACGCTGCTGCACGACAGCGAGGAGGACGCCTTCCGCGCGCAGGTGCGGGCGCTGGGCACCGGCACGACGCTGCTGGTCGACACGTACGACATCACCCGCGGCATCGAGACGGCCGTGCGGGTGGCCGGCCCGCGCCTGGGCGCCGTGCGCATCGACTCCGGCGATCTGGCGGTGCTGGCCGTGCAGGCGCGCGAGCAGCTGGACTCCCTGGGCGCGACGGGCACGCGGATCGTCGTCTCCGGCGACCTGGACGAGTACGCGCTGGCGGCGCTGGCCGCCGCGCCCGTGGACCGCTACGGCGTGGGCACCTCGCTGGTCACCGGTTCCGGGGCGCCCACGGCCGGGATGGTCTACAAGCTCGTCGAGGTCGAGGGCCGGCCCGTCGCCAAGCGCTCGACGTCCAAGACGACGCAGGGCGGGCGCAAGGTCGCCGTGCGCCGGCACCGGCCCACGGGCACCGCCACCGAGGAGGTCCTGGGCACCGGCCGGGCCCCCGAGCCCGAGGACGGCGACCGCGTCCTGCAGGTGCCGCTGGTGCGCGGCGGGCGCCTGGTGGAGGGCCTGCCGGACCTGGAGGCCTCCCGCGAGCACCTGCGCCGGGCCCTGGTGACGCTGCCCTGGGACGGGCTGGCGCTGTCCAAGGGGGAGCCGGCCGTGCCCACCACCGTCCTGCCCGCCCAGCCCGCCGAGCCCCTCCCGGAGCGATCGTGACCCGCTGCCTCGTCGTCGTCGACGTCCAGAACGACTTCTGCCCCGGCGGCGCCCTCGGCGTGGCCGGCGGGGACGAGGTGGCCGCCGCCACCAGCCAGCTGCTGGCGCGCGGCGGCATCAGCTTCGACCACGTCGTCGCCACCCAGGACTTCCACGTCGACCCGGGCGACCACTTCTCCGACACCCCGGACTTCGTGGACTCCTGGCCACCGCACTGCCGCGCCGGCAGCCGCGGCGCCCTCCTGCACGACGCGCTGGACACCTCCCGCGTGGAGGCGGTCTTCCGCAAGGGCCAGTACGCCGCCGCCTACTCCGGCTTCGAGGGCCACACCTCCACCGTGACCGCCGAGGGCGGCGAGCTGGTGACCGGGCTGGCCGACTGGCTGCGCGAGCGGGGCGTGGACCAGGTGCACGTGGTGGGCATCGCCACCGACCACTGCGTGCGGGCCACCGCCCTGGACGCGGTGCGCGAGGGTTTCCGCACGACGGTCCTGCTGGGGCTGACGGCCGGCATCTCGCGCCCGACCGTGGACGCGGCGCTGGAGCAGATGCGCGCCGCGGGGGTCGTCCTCGTGGGCGACCCCGTCGTCGCCGACTGACCCGCCCGGACCGCCCGCGGGTCAGCGCCGGCGCGCGCGCACCACCACGGTGCGGCCGACCTTGTCGTGCAGGCCCTGGCGGCGCTTGTCCCACACCGGCCACAGCGAGTCCAGCAGCCACCACGCCAGGCCGAAGACGCTCAGCAGCTGGCTGGGCAGGTCGCGGGTGGCCCAGCGGGCGATCGAGGGCCACCAGCCGGGCAGGCCCGGGCTCTCCCAGCGACGCACCCGCACCCCCATCAGCAGCTTGCCGGGCGTGGCGCCGAAGAAGCGCAGGAACAGCACGGTGTAGACGGCGCTGATCGCCAGGAGCGCCCAGGTGATCGTCGAGACGGCGTTGACGACGTTGGGGTTCATCAGGACGTCCGTGGACGGCTGGACGGCGCCCGTGGTGGCCGCGTCCAGGCTCTCCTGCCAGAAGCTCCCGGTGGCGGCGAAGACCCGCTCCAGCTGCGACTGCACCGCGACGGCCGTGACGGTGTAGACGAGGACGCCGTCGACGGTCCTGGCCAGCAGGCGGGCGCCGAGCCCGGCCAGCGGCTCGCCGTCGGGCGTCGCGACGGCCTTCGCGGTGGCGGGGCCGCCCTGCTGCCCGTGGTGGCCCTGCTGGCCGTACGGCTGCGCTTGCTGCTGCTGCGGCTTCTGGAGCCACGACTGCTCACCGGAGCGCTGCGCGTCGCCCCACGACGAGCCGGGCCGCTGCGGGCCGGCGGGAGCCTGCCAGTCACCGGACCCGGCGTCCTGCCCGCCGGCGTGCGCGGAGGGCTCGGGGTGCGTGTGCTGCGTCCAGGCGGACCCGTCCCACCACCGCAGCTGCCCGGGGGTGGAGGGGTCGGCGTACCAGCCGGCGGGGGCGTTCACGCCGGCCTCGCGCGCCGGGCGGGCGCCGCCGGGACGGTCAGGGGGTCGCGCAGTCGTGCCACGACCGGTGAACGGGCGCCCGGGGCGGGGGGTTCCACCGCCGGGTCCCTCAGCTGAAGCGGCGGACGATCTCGGAGTTGCGGTCGGCCAGCAGCCGGCGCAGCGTGCGCCGCACGTACAGCGCGTCGGCGACCCGGCCCAGCGCGCCGGCGGGCGAGCGCCACACCATCCGGTCCGTCATGATCGTCATGCCCGGGCCCTCTGTCTCGAACAGGTGCTCGTGCCGGAAGTCCGCGAAGGCCCCGGCGGTCATCTCGTCGACGAAGCGGCCCGGCCGCTCCAGCTCGACGATGCGCGAGGTGTGCGCGACGGGCACGACGCCCAGCAGCCGCAGCCGCCAGCGCACCTGCTCGCCCAGCCCGATGCGCCCGCTGGTGCGCCCTGCGCCCTCGACGGCGCGCACCCGGTAGCGCCGGCCGGCGACGCGCTCGACGTCGAGGTCGAGGGCGACGTCGAAGACCTCCTCGACGGGTGCGCGGACCATGGTGCGCTGGACGAGCTCGGGCACCGCTCGAACCTAGCCCAGAGCGGCGTCAGACGAGGCTGAGCAGGTGGTCGCGCCGCCGGCGCAGCACGTCGACGCCGGCCGAGGCGGACGGCGGGCCGGGCACCGCGGCGCGCACCTTGGCGTAGACGCTGGCGTGCGGCAGCTGCCGACCGGCGGCGACGCGGCCGACGAGGCCGTGGATCTCCTTGCGCAGCAGCGCCGCGGTGTGCCACACCGCCTCGTCCGGCTCCTCCGGGGCGGGGCCGGGGGCCGCGGCGCCCTCCTCCTCGCCGTCGGCCGCGCGCGGGGCGGCGGTGCGCTTGCGGATCTCCGCGTCGCGCTGGGCCAGCAGCGCGGCCGTCTGCTCCGGGGACAGCAGCCCGGGCAGGCCGAGGAAGTCCTCCTCGTCGGCGCTCAGCGGCTCGGCCGGCCCACCGGCCCCGGGACCGCCGGCGGTCACCGCCCGCCCGCCGTGCAGGACGTGGGCGAACTCGGCCTGCGCCTCCAGCGCCTCGTACTCCCCCGCCGCACCGGGCTCGCGCTCCGGCGGCGGCAGCGGGTCCAGCTCGGCGGGGTCGAGGGCCTCCCCCGAGGGCGGCGGGGCGACGACGTGGTCGCGGTCGCTCTCCAGCTCGGCGGCCAGCGCCAGCAGCGGCCGCACGGCGGGCAGGAAGACGGTGGCGGACTCCCCGCGGCGGCGGGCGCGCACGACGCGCCCGACGGCCTGGGCGAAGAACAGGGGCGTGCGGTACGAGGTCATCCACGCCAGGCAGGCGGCGCGGGGCACGTCGACGCCCTCGGAGACCATGCGCACGCACACCGCGAAGCGCTGGTCGCCCTCGGCGAAGTCGGTGATCTTCTGGGAGGCCTTGGGGTCGTCGGACAGGATCAGCACGGGCTTCTCCCCCGTGACCCGCTGGACGATCTTGGCGTAGGCGCGCGCGTCGTCCTGGTCAGAGGCCAGCACGAGGCCGCCGGCGTCGTGCATGCCGTGCTCGCGCAGGTGGTTCAGGCGCTCGTCCATGGCGGCGATGACGTGCGGCACCCAGTCCCCGCGCGGGTCCAGCGCGGTGCGCCAGGCCAGCGCCTCCACCGACTTCGTCGTCGCGTCGGTCAGGGAGGCGGCCACGACCTCCCCGGCGCTGTTGCGCCAGCGCGAGGTGCCCGTGTACGCGGCGAAGACGACGGGGCGCACGACACCGTCGGCCAGCGCCTCGCGGTAGCCGTAGGTGTAGTCGGCGACGCTGCGCAGGCCGCCCTCGGCGTCGGGGGCGTCGTCCTCGACGTAGCGCACGAAGGGGATGCGCTCGTCGGCCTTGGTGCGGAACGGCGTCCCGGTCAGCGACAGGCGGCGGCGGGCGTCGTCGAAGGCCTCCAGCACGGCGTCGCCCCAGGACAGCCCGTCGCCGGCGTGGTGGATCTCGTCCATGATCACCAGCGACTTCTTCGCCGTCGAGCGGGCCCGGTGCAGCATCGGGTGCCCGGCGACCTGGGCGTAGGTGGTGACGTAGCCGCGCACGTCCGGGCGCACCGGGCCCACGGCGTTGCTCATCGTGGGGTCCAGCTCGATGCCGGCGCGGTGGGCGGCCTCGGCCCACTGGGTGCGCAGGTGGTCGGTGGGGGCCACGACGACGACGCGGTCCACGCGCCGGGAGTCCAGCAGCCGGCGCGCCAGCGCCAGCGCGAACGTCGTCTTCCCGGCGCCGGGGGTCGCGGTGACGAGGAAGTCGCGCGGGTCCTCGCGGCCGGGGTCGAAGTACCGCTCGAGGGCGGCGTTCTGCCAGGCGCGCAGCGGGCGGGCGGCGGGCGCGCCGGGCGCGTCGACGACCGGACCGGCCGTCGTGCCGGCCAGCGCCAGCGCGGGGTGCGACTGCGGGTCCGCCGGCAGGTCGCCGGTGGCGCGGGGTGCGGGGCTGGTCGTGCTCACGGTGCTCCGACGGTAGTCGACCCGGGCGCCGGTGCCTGCGCACCCGGGGGTCGTCCGCGCGCCCCCGTGGCGGCGGACAGCAGGGCGACGAGCAGGAGACCGGCGAACATGCCGGCGAACAGGGGCGCGTCGCCGCCGCGCCCGGCGCTGCCGAGGGCGGCGTAGGCGGAGCCGACGACGGCGATGCCCAGGACGCCGCCGAGGTTGTCGGACAGCTGCAGCGCCGAGGAGGCCAGGCCGCGCTCGGCGGGCGGCGCCATCCGCAGCGTCAAGACGCTGGTGGTGGCCATGCCCACACCCATGCCGCACCCGGCCAGCGCCCACACGCCGACGACGAACCAGCCGCTGGCGCCGGACAGGACGAGCGCGACCAGGGCGCCGAGGGCACCGGCCACGACGAGCCCGCCGACGACGAGGAGGCGGTGGCGCGGCCAGCGCGACAGCGAGCGTCCCTGCAGCGTGGAGCCGGTGAACCAGCCGATCGCCCCGCCGGTGAGGGCGAGCCCGGCCTGGGCGGGGTCCATGCCCCGCTCGGTGACCAGGAACAGCGGGACGAAGGACTCGGTGCCGAAGAAGGCCGCGGTGTACAGGCCGCGGACGGCGATGACGCTGGGCAGCCCGCGCGCGGCGCGCAGCGTGCCGCGCGGCAGCAGACCGGGCAGGGCGGCGACCACGAGGCCGGCGCCGACGACGGTGAGGACCACGGCGAGCGCCCCGCCGCCGGACAGGTCCTCGGCACCCACCTGCAGGGCGCCGGCGCCGGCGGCCAGCAGGGTGCCGCGCAGCGCCCGCCCGCGCGTGGTGGGGTCCAGGACGCCGGTGCCGCCGGTGGGCACGCGCGGCAGGATGACGAGCGCCACGAGCGCGGCCAGCGGGACGACGCCGCCGAAGACCGCCCGCCAGGACAGGTGCTGGGCGACCGCCCCGGCCACGGCGGGCCCGACGATCGCGGGCAGCACCCAGGCCGCCGCCATGAACCCGAACATCCGCGGGCGCACCGCGTCGGGGTAGGCGGCGCCGACGACGACGTACAGGCTGACGACGACCAGCCCGCCCCCGCCGCCGGCCAGCAGCCGCCCGGCCAGCAGGAGGCCGAAGGTGGGCGCCAGCGCGCACAGCAGCTGCCCGGCGGCGAACAGGGCGGCGCCGGCGGCCAGCGGGGCGCGCGGACCGCGGGCGTCGGCCCACGGGCCGGCGACGACGTTGCCGAGGAGGGAGGCGGTGAGGAAGGAGGAGAAGGCCAGCCCGTACGCGCGCACCCCGCCGAGGGCGTCGGCCGCCACGGGCATGGCCGTGGCCACGGCCATGTTCTCGAAGGCGACCAGGGTGATGAACGCGACGATCGAGATCGTCGTCGCGCGGTGCGCGCGCGAGAGCGGGCCGGCCTCCCCCGCCGCCGGTGCGGGGGTGCTCATCAGCGGCCGGAGTCGTCCCCGCCGCCGCCCTGCAGACCCTCGTAGATCTCCTTGCAGGTGGGGCACACCGGGAAGCGCTTGGGATCGCGCCCGGGCACCCACACCTTCCCGCACAGCGCGATCACGGGGTCCCCGGACAGCGCCGAGGCCATGATCTTGTCCTTCTGCACGTAGTGCGCGAAGCGCTCGTGGTCGCCCGGCTCGGCGCGCTCCTCGACCCGCTCCTCGCGGTCGAGCACGGCGGTGCGCTGCGGCGTCGACGACGGCGACTCGAGGGGCTGGGGGCTGGTCGGGTCGTCCGTCGGCGAGCTCATGGCGAGCATGCTACGTCGAGGCCGGGGACCCGGTCCCGGGGCGCGGCGGGGCGCCGCGGGCCTGGGCCTCGGTTCAGTTCAGGGCGGGGTCGGCGGGGAAGCTGGCCACCAGCGCCAGGTCGCCGCCCTGGCGGCGCAGCACGTCGGCCCACAGCCGCTGGGGGGCGTCGCTGAAGGCGTCGCGCGCCTCGGCGGGCAGGACGAACCAGGCGCCCTCGGCGATCTCGGCCTCGAGCTGGGCGGCGCTCCAGCCCGCGTAGCCGGCGAAGATGCGCAGGCCCGCCAGCTCGGGGACGACGACCTCGGGCGGGGTGTCGAGGTCGACGAGCCCGACGGAGCCGAGCCCCACGGAGCCGAAGACGCGGCGCACGCCGACGGGGTCGGGGCGGTCGCCGGGGACGGCGACGAGGCCGAGCGCCGAGTCCAGCGCGACCGGGCCGCCCTGGAACAGCTTGCCGGGCGAAGTGGTGAAGGGCTGCCAGCTGGGCAGCACGACGTCGACGTCGACGTCGAGGGGGCGGTTGACCACGACACCCAGCGCACCGTCGTCGTCGTGGTTGAGCAGGAGGACGACGGTGCGGTGGAAGTCGGGGTCGGTGAGGGACGGGGTGGCCAGCAGCAGCTTCCCCGTCAGCCCGGCGGCCTCGCGGTGCACCCGCTCATCCTCCCGCGGGGGGGGCGCCGCGCCCGCCGGCGGTGCCCGACCGTGGGGGTAGGTCTATAGTTATGATATTTTGAGGGGGGGGGGGCGCCGCCCCCCCCCCCCCCCCCCCCCCCCCCCCCCCCCCCCCCCCCCCCCCCCCCCCCCCCCCCCCCCCCCCCCCCCCCCCCCCCCCCCCACGACGGAGGTGCCCGACCGTGGCGGAACGACAATCGTTCTCATATCGTGCGGGGATGGACACCCCCGCGCCGCACTGGCTGCTCGTCCCGCCCGCCGAGGTCGGCATCCTCGAACGGCTGCGCCCCGCCGTCCGCGCCACCCGGAGCGGCGTCCTCGTCCGCCTCGACGCCGCCCCGCCCGTGCCCGGTGCCCAGCTGGGCATCGCCGCCCCCGGCCCGGGGCGGCGGGTGGGCGAGGACCTGCAGTGGTTCGGCGGCGGGCTGACCGCCGTCGAGGTCGGCGCGCTGGTCGCCGCGGTCCGCCGCGGTGACGTCGGGGCCGCCCGGTGCGCCCTGGCCCACCGCCGGCTGGGAGCGCCCGCGGCCGGCGACGCGCGCCCCGACCACCGCGCCGGCCGACCCGCCGCCCGCTGACCCGCCCGCCGCCCCGGACGCCGCGGGCGTCAGCCGCGCGCGGCGCGCTTCTGCTCGTACATCAGGCCGTCGGCGTCGGCGAGGACCTCGGCCGTGGTGCGCTCCAGGTCGTCGACGACCAGGCCGACGCTGCACCGGACCGTCACCGTGCCCGAGGGCAGCCGGACGCTGACCGCCGCGGTCGACTCGCGCAGCCGCGCGGCCAGCGCCCGCGGGTCCGCCCCCGCGCCCCCGTCCACGAGGACGACGAACTCGTCCCCGCCGAAGCGGGCGACCGTGTCCACCTCGCGCGAGGCCGCGCGCAGCCGCTGCGCCACCTCGGCCAGCAGCGCGTCCCCGGCCACGTGCCCGTGCTCGTCGTTGACGCGCTTGAGGTCGTCGACGTCGCAGAAGACGACCACGGGGGGAGGGTCGCCGCGCCGGGCCCGCGAGCGCGCCAGCCGCCAGCGGTCCTCCAGCAGCGCCCGGTTGGGCAGGCCCGTCAGGTCGTCGTGCGTGGCGCGGTGGGCCAGGTCGCGCTGGCGCACCACGTGGCGCGTGACGTCCCAGCAGGACAGCCCCAGCGCGGGGCGGCCGTGGTAGCCGATGGCGGCGGCGACGACCTCGACCGTGACGACGTCGCCGTCCCCGCGCAGCAGCCGCCACTCCTGCACGGCGCCGTCCTCGGCGGCCTGCACGTCGCCGGCCAGCAGGGCGCCGGCCAGGTGCCGGTCGTCGGGGTGCACGAGGTCGGCCGCCGGCCCGCCCGCGCCCGCCGGGTCCGGCAGCGCCAGCAGGCGGCCGGCCGCCGCGTTGGCCCAGACGACCGCGCCGTCCTGCACCACCAGCGTCGCCAGGGGCGAGTCCTCCACGAGGCGCCGGAAGTCGGCGTCCTGCACGTGAGCCCCTCTCGTCCGCGGGCGCCGGCCGGCACCCGGACGTCGACGCTACGTGCCGTCCAGGGGGCTCGCCGACCACCGCGGCGGGTTCTGCCGCATCGGCGGACACGTTGCGACGCAGCGTGTTCCCGTCACTGCGGTGCGCTCGCCACGGGGGGACCCTGCGTCGCGGTGGACGACACAGCGTCAGGAGCCGCGGCCGTAGGTCAGGCGGCGCAGCCACGTCTCCGCCGGCCCGCGGCGCCCGGCGGCCTCCAGCGCGACGGCCCCGGCGACCAGCAGCACCCAGGTACCCACGGCCAGCAGCGCCGCCTGCGCGACCCCGAGGGTGGCGCCCAGCCCGCCGGCCCAGGCCGTCAGGAGGCCGGCGAACACCACCGAGTGGGCCAGGTAGCCGGTCAGCGAGCGCCGGCCCAGCGCCGTCAGCCAGCGCACCGGCGCCGGGGAGGCTCCGCGCGCCGACAGCGCCGCGGCGGCGAGGGCGGCCAGGCACGCGTAGCCCAGCCCGCCGGCGAAGCCCGTGGCCGAGTGCAGCGCGCCCGCGGCGGCCGCCTGGCCGAGCGTCGGCTCGAAGACCCCGGCGGCGGCCAGCGCCAGCGGCAGCCCGCCCAGGCCGGCCAGCAGCAGGCCGCCGACGGCCAGCCGGGCCAGCAGGACCCGGTGGTGCACCGGGTCGTCCAGCCACCCGCGCCGGCCGACCAGCACGCCGAGGGCGACCATGCCGCCGACGAGGGGCACCTGGGCCAGGAGGCCGATGCCCAGCCACTCCCCGGCGCGGAACAGCGCCGCGAGCAGCACCGACTCCTGCGCCACCGAGGGCAGCAGGCTCGTCGTGCCCTCGGGCACCGGCAACCCCTCCATCAGGCCGAAGAGGGTCACCGGGACGAGCCCGGCCACGACCAGGACGCGCAGCGCCCGCTGTCCCGCCCCCACGACCAGGGGGGCCAGCAGGAGCAGCAGGACGCCGTAGGCGGCGGCGATGTCGCCGGAGAACAGCAGCACGCCGTGCAGGCCGCCGACGAGCAGCAGGGCCAGCCCGCGCCGGCGCAGCAGCCGGCGCACATCGGGCGCGGGCACCCCGCGCCGCAGGCGCCGGACGGCGAGCTGGTGGGCGCCGAAGCCGACGAGGAGCGCGAACATCGGGAAGGCGCGGCCGTCCACGAGGGACATCTGCACGGCGGTGACGACGCGGTCGGGCAGCGTCATGAGGTCCGCGGCCGGGTAGGCGCGGATCCCCTGCTGGCGGGCGTGCAGGTGGACGTGCACGTTGGCCAGGCAGATGAGCAGCAGCACGAACCCGCGGGCGAGGTCCGGGGCGAGCGCCCGGTCCGCCAGCGGCGTGCCGCGCAGCGGTGGAGCCGAGGGGGCGGAGGACGTGGTCACGCGCCCGACGCTAGGGCGGCGGCCGGGCCGGGCGGGTCCACCGCTCGGCGGACTCCTCGTCCACCGCCCGGACGAGAGCGGACGCGCGAGAGCCCCGTCGCGGCGGCTGCCGCGACGGGGCTCTCGTGGGGCGGTGGAGATGGCGGGAATCGAACCCGCGTCCGTCGGCGTGGTACCAGGGCTTCTCCGGGTGCATCCTGTTCAGCGGTCTGCTCGGCCCCGGTGCTCACACAGGCATGTCACCGCCGGGCCCAGCCGCGTTGAATGTCCCCCCCGCGTACGCGACCTCCGCGGGGGGTGAGCTCCCTAGTCGATGCCAGGACCCGGGGCGGGAGCTCACCCGGGCTGACAGAGTCGCACTCGCTCAGGCGGCGAGGGCGAACTCGGTGCGCTTGGAATCGGCACCTGTTGGTTTGCACGGAGCGTTGACGAGATGACCGTGCATCCTCGACCCGCTTCCCCTGGCTCGACGACCGACGTCGAAACCTGTCATCCCCTTGTTCAGTTGTCCCCGCTCCCCCGGACGGACCGGCGGTGCGGGAGGACCAGCGTACGTCACAACGGCGCCGGGCGCCCGGCTGTTCCCGCCCGGGCGCCCTGGCGCGCGGGCGGCTCAGACGGTGACGACGACCTTGCCGCGCACGTGCCCCTCCTGGCTGAGCCGCCAGGCGTCCGCGGCCCGCTCCAGGGGGAACGTCGCGGCGACGTCCACGCGCAGCGTCCCCGCGTCAACCATCCCGGCCAGCTCGGCCAGCTGCGCGGCGTCGGGCCGGACGAACACGTAGCGGCCCCCGACCTCCGCCACGGCCCCCGGGTCGATGACCGAGACGATCCGCTCGGGCCGGCCCACCAGCTGCGCGGAGACGGCGACGGCCTCCCCGCCCACGAGGTCCAGGGCCGCGTCGACGCCGTCGGGCGCCAGCGCCCGCACCCGCTCGGCCAGGCCCTCGCCGTAGACGACCGGCTCGGCGCCCAGGGCGCGCAGGTGCTCGTGGTTGCGCTCGCTCGCGGTCCCGACGACCCGCGCCCCGCGGGCGCGGGCGATCTGCACGGCCATCTGCCCGACCCCGCCCGCGGCCGCGTGCACGAGGACGACGTCGCCCGCGCCGACCTCGGCGCGCTCCAGGCTCTGCAGGGCCGTCAGCCCCGCCAGCGGCAGCCCGGCGGCCTCGGGGAAGCCGACCGAGGACGGCTTGCGGGCCACCGAGCGCACGGGGGCGGGCACCAGCTCGGCGTACGTCCCCCACTGCACGTCGTCGCGGCGGGCGTAGGCGACCACCTCGTCGCCGGGCACCCACTCGTGCACGGCCGGGCCCACCCGCTCCACGACGCCCGCGACGTCCCAGCCGGGCACCAGCGGGAAGCGCGTGGGGAACATCGACGCCAGCGCACCGGTGGCGACGAGGTGGTCGACGGGGTTCACGCCGGCCGCGCGCACCCTGATCAGGACCGTGTCGGGCGCGACGGGCGGGTCGTCGACGTCGGTGACGGTGAGGACCTCGGGCCCGCCGAAGGCGGTGATCGCTGCGGCTCGCACGCGCCCGACGCTAGGCGCCGCCGCGGCGGCCCGCACGGCGGGCGGGAGCGCTCGGCGCGGGGCTCGGCGGACGGCTCGCGGCGGGCTCACCAGGAGCCGCCGCCCCCGCCGCCGGCGCCGCCGCCGACCCGCACGGAGCTGGTCGAGGACGAGGACGACGTCGAGGGCGGCGGCGCGGCCAGCGCGCCGGTGGCGTCGCTGGAGAAGCCGCCGAGCAGGCCGCCGTAGACCGAGGCCGTCCACCCCGGCCGCCCGGGCGCGAAGAACCCCGGCGCCGGGGCGCCGGGCGCGCGGAACCAGGTGGGGGCGGGCACGGGCCGCTGCGCCTCGTCGAGGGAGCGCGCCCCCTCCTCCCAGCGGTCGGCGGCCTCCAGCGCCAGGGCGTGCGGCAGGTGGCGGGCGAAGCGGGCCGGGTCTGCGCCGGGACCCTCGCCGGCGCGGGCCAGGTCGGCGGCGAAGGCGCGGGCGGCGTCGCGGGCGGCGCGGCCGTCGGGGGTCAGCGCGGACAGGCCCACCGTGGCGAGGAGGGCGAGGAGCCCGACGGCGGCGACGGCCAGTCCCGCCAGCGCCCACGTGCTCGTCAGCGCCAGCACGACGGTGAGGGCGAGACCGCCCAGCAGCAGCGCCAGCGACCACCCCGCCCACCGGGCCGCCAGGCGCGCCGGGCGCGCGGTGAACCAGCCGCGGGCCACGACGTCGTCGTCGAGGGCCTGCTGGGTCAGCTGCACGCCCGCGCGCCCCTCGGTGCGCAGCGCGGACAGGGTCGTGTCCGGTCCGCCGCGGAAGAGCGTGTGCAGGAGGCGCTCCTCCGCGGGTGTGGTGCGCTCGCCGGGCGCGAGGTCCGTGCCGGTGCGGCGCAGCAGCCAGTCCCCCTCGTCCCCCTCGTCCGCGTCGCCGCCGGGGTCGACCCGCTCGACCTCCAGGTGCCCGCGCTGGGCGAGGTCCAGCAGGGTGGCGGTCACGTCGAGGGGGCGGGCGCCGCCGTGGACGAGGGCGCCGAGCACGCCGGGCGGGACGCCGGCCACGGAGGCGCCGGTGCCGAGGACGGCCGCCGGCTCGCGGTGGCGCCGGCGCAGCGCGAGGACCCCCGCCGTCCCGGCGGCCAGCACCGCGGCGCTCCCGCCGAGGGTGCCCGCGTCGGCGCGGAAGGCCCGCGCGGGGCTGAAGGTGTCGACCAGGACGGGCGGGGCCGCGTCCAGCGCGCCCGCCGGCAGGTCGGCGGCGACCGTGACGCCCTGCTCCGGGCCGAGCCCGGCCGCGGTGAAGGCCGTGCTCGCGGTGGGGGCCGCGGGCCCGGCCACCTCGCACGGCGTCGCCGCGCCCTCCCCGCCGACGGCGCAGCGCACGGCGGTCATCGCCACGGGGGCGCTCAGCGCGACCTCGACGGCGTCCACGGGCACCGGCCACCCGGTGCCCAGCGCGTCCCACACCAGCCGCTGCCCCGCCTCGCCGCGGTCGTCGACGACGGCGTCCACCCGGTAGTCCAGGACCCAGGTCTGCTGCCCGGTGACGTCCTCGCGGTCGGGGTCGCCGATGCGCAGCTCCAGGACACCGCCGTCGGTCTCCTGCTGCACCTGGGTCGGCGCGCCCGTGGGGCTGGAAACGGCGACGTCGGAGACGGGCCAGCGCCGGTCGCGGGTCTGCTCGTGCGGTCCGCGCACGGGGATCGTGCGCAGCAGCCCGTGCCGCTGCGCGTCGCCGAAGTCGTAGGCGATGGTCTCGCGCACCCGCAGGCCGCCGTCGTCGGTGACGGTCAGCTCGGCGCGGTAGGAGCGCACGCGCTCGCCCTCGGCGGGCTCCTCGGCGGCCGCCGACGCGGCCAGGGGCCCGAGCAGGGCCAGGACGGCGACGGCGGCGGCCGCCGCCCAGCGGACCGCGGCGCCCGTCACCGACCGCACCCCGTCCCCCCGGGTCCCGTCAGCGGTTCTGCCGCAGCGACATGGCCCGCTCGGCCTCGCGGCGGTCCTGCCGCTCGCGCAGCGCGTGCCGCTTGTCGTACTCCTTCTTGCCCTTGACCAGCGCGATCTCGACCTTGACGCGCCCGCCCTCGAAGTACAGCTGCAGCGGCACGATGCTCATGCCGGTCTCGCGGACCTTGCCCGCCCACTTGTCGATCTCGGCGCGGTGCAGCAGCAGCTTGCGCTTGCGCCGCGGGGTGTGGTTCGTCCAGGTGCCCTGCACGTACTCGGGGATGTGGACGTGCTCCAGCCACACCTCGCCGCCGTCGATCTGGGCGAAGCCGTCCACGAGGGAGGCGCGGCCCATCCGCAGCGCCTTGACCTCGGTGCCCATGAGGGCGATGCCGGCCTCGTAGGTGTCCAGGACGTGGTAGTCGTGGCGGGCCTTGCGGTTGCTGGCGATGACCTTGCGGCCTTCCTCGCGCGGCACGGCCTGCCTCCTCCTCCGGTCCGCCGCGGGGCGGACGTGGCTGCGGTCGCCGGGCACCGGTCGGTGCGCGGCGGGTCCTCGAGTCTAGACCCGCAGGTGCCGGCGCAGGCTGACGAGCGAGGCCAGCACGGCCAGGAGCACGCCGACGGCGAACATCGCCGGCATCGTCGGCCACAGCACCTCCGGCACCGCGACCAGCCGGGTGGTGAAGTCCGGGCGGGCCTGCACCTCGCCCAGGCCGAACTCGACCAGCGCCCACAGCGCGCCCGAGGCCAGCGCCGCCCCCAGCACGGTGGCGATGATCCCCTCCAGGACGAACGGCAGCAGGATCAGCCAGCGCGAGGCGCCGACCAGCCGCATGATCCCCACCTCGCGGCGGCGGCTGAACGCGGCCAGCCGGATCGTCGTGGACACCAGCAGCACCGCGCACACGAGCATCAGCGCGGCCAGCACGAGCGCCACCAGCGTCGCCCCGTCCAGCGCGGAGAACAGCGGCCCGAGGACGGCGCGCTGGTCGGGCACGTCCTCCACGCCCGGGTAGCCGACGAACGCCTGGCGGACCTCGTCGTAGCGGTCGGGCTCGACGAGGCGCACGCGGAAGGACTCCGGCAGCTGGTCGGGGGTGACGTTCTCCGCCAGCGTCGGGTCGACCTGCTCGACGAAGTTGTCGTAGGCCTGCGCCTGCGACTCGTAGAAGACCTCGTCGACCAGGGGCGCCAGCGAGCCGGTGGTCAGCTCGGCGCGCACGGCGTCGCGCTGGGCGGCCGTCACCGCGCCCGCGGGGCAGTTGGCCGGCAGGCTCTCCGGCCCGCACAGGAAGATCGAGACCTGGACGCGGTCGTACCACTGCCCCTTGAGGATGTCGACCTGCTGCTGCACGAGCAGGCCGGCCCCCAGGAAGAACAGCGAGACCATCGTCACCAGGACGACGGACAGGGCCATCGAGACGTTGCGGCGCAGGCCGATGAACATCTCGCGCAGGACGAAGCCGAGTCGCACGGGTGCTCCCTCCCCCGCCTCAGCCGGCCGAGCCGTAGACGCCGCGGTCCTCGTCGCGCACGACGCGACCGTCGCGCAGCTCGACGACGCGCTTGCGCATCTGGTCGACGATGTCGTCGTCGTGCGTGGCCATCACGATGGTGGTGCCCGTCCGGTTGATGCGGTCCAGCAGCTTCATGATCCCGACGCTGGTGGTCGGGTCGAGGTTCCCCGTCGGCTCGTCGGCCAGCAGGATCGCGGGGCGGTTGACGAAGGCGCGCGCGATGGCGACGCGCTGCTGCTCCCCGCCCGACAGCTCGTGCGGGCGCCGCTTCTCCTTGCCCTCCAGCCCGACCAGGGCCAGGACCTCGGGCACGGTGTGCGCCACGACGTGCCGGGGCCGGCCGATGACCTGCATGGCGAAGGCGACGTTCTCGAAGACGGTCTTGTCGGTCAGCAGCCGGAAGTCCTGGAAGACGACGCCCATCTGCCGGCGCAGGTGCGGCACGCGCCAGCTGCGCAGGCGGCCCACGTCGCGGCCGGCGACCTGCACGGTGCCGGAGCTGGCGCGCTCCTCCTTGAGCACGAGCCGCAGGAACGTCGACTTGCCGGAGCCGGAGGGCCCGACCAGGAAGACGAACTCGCCCTTGTCGACCTGGAGGGTCACCTCGGCGAGCGCGGGGCGGTGCCCCTCGCCGTAGACCTTGCTGACGTGCTCGAAGGTGATCACTCGGTGGGGGCCGGTCTCGGGGACGGTGGTGCGACCGCGGTGCGGTCGCGGGGCGGTCGTGCTCCGGCCGCCGACCACTCTACGCACCGGTGACGCGCAGCGACCGCGGCCCGCCGGACGGGTGATCCCGACCCGGCGGACGCGGTCCTCGGCGGGTTCAGGCCTCGACGCGCTCGGCGGTGCGGCGCCAGCGGATGCCGGACTCCAGGAAGTCGTCGATCTCCCCGTCGAAGACGGCGTCGGCGTTGCCGACCTCGTGGTTGGTGCGCAGGTCCTTGACCATGCGGTACGGCTGCAGGACGTAGGAGCGCATCTGGTTGCCCCACGAGCCGGAGTCGTCGCCCTTGAGGGCGTCCAGCTCGGCCTGGCGGTCCTTGCGGGCCCTCTCCAGCAGCTTGGCCTGCAGGACGCGCATGGCGGCGGCCTTGTTCTGCAGCTGCGACTTCTCGTTCTGGCAGGTGACGACGATGCCGGTGGGCACGTGCGTCAGGCGCACCGCGGAGTCGGTGGTGTTGACCGACTGCCCGCCGGGGCCGGAGGAGCGGTACACGTCCACGCGCACGTCGTTCTCGGGGACCTCGATGTGGTCGGTCTCGGCCACCACGGGCAGGACCTCCACGCCCGCGAAGGACGTCTGGCGCCGGCCCTGGTTGTCGAAGGGCGAGATGCGCACGAGGCGGTGGGTGCCCTGCTCGACGCTGAGGGTGCCGTAGGCGTAGGGGGCGGCGACCTTGAAGGTCGCGGACTTGATCCCGGCCTCCTCGGCGTAGGAGGTGTCGTAGACCTCCGTCTTGTAGCCCTTGCGCTCGGCCCAGCGCAGGTACATGCGCATGAGCATCTCGGCGAAGTCCGCGGCGTCGACGCCGCCCGCCTCGGAGCGGATCGTCACCAGCGCCTCGCGGGCGTCGTACTCGCCGGCGAGCAGGGTGCGCACCTCCAGCTCCTGCAGGGCCCTGCGCACCTCGGCCAGCTCGCGCTCGGCCTCGGCCAGGGAGTCGGCGTCGTCCTCGGACTCGGCCAGCTCGACGAGGACCTCCAGGTCGTCGATGCGCGAGCCCATCCGCTCGATGCGGTCCAGCTCGGCCTGCACGGTGGACAGGCGGCTGGTCACGCCCTGGGCGCGCTCGACGTCGTCCCACAGGTCCGGGGCGGCGGCCTGCTCGTTGAGGGCGGCCAGCTCCGAGCGCACCGCGTCGAGGTCCGACACCTCCCGGATCGACGCGTACGTCTGGCGGAGGGCGGAGATCTCGGCGGGGAAGTCGGTGGCGGCCACGGCGCTCCACTGTACGCGCGGGCGGCGGGCGCCCCCGCCCGGAGAACGTCAGGAGAAGGCGGAGGCGGGCAGGTCCCGCTCCTCGCCGGCCAGAGCCCGCAGGACCCGGTCGGCGACGGCGGCCGGGTCGAGGCCGGTGGGCAGCTTCGGAGCGCTGCCGGCCACGGGGCGCCCGGCCAGCCCGGTCTCGGTGTGCGGGGGCCGCACGTCCAGCACGCGCACGCCCTCGCGGCGCAGCTCCTTGGCCAGGGCCGCGTCGAAGGCGGTCAGCGCGGCCTTGGACGCGGAGTAGGCGGCCATCCCGGCCACCGGCTGCTCGGCGACCACGGCCGAGAGCAGGACCGCGCTGGCGCCGGGCCGCTCGGCGGCGGCCGCGCGCAGGTGCGGCACGGCGGCGCGCAGCAGCCGCACCGGGCCGAGGGTGTTCGCCAGGAACAGCTCGTCGAGCAGGTCGTCGTCGGCGTCGGCGGCGGGGCCGAAGGCGACGACGCCGGCGGCGTGCACGAGGACGTCCAAGCGGCCGAGGTGGGCGACGGCCTCCTCGACGAGCCGCTCCGGCTCGCCGGGCAGGCGCAGGTCCGCGGTCACGGCGCGGCCGGGCAGCTCGCCCAGGCGGCCGCCGTCGCGGCCGGAGACGACGAGGCGGGCGCCGGCGTCGGCCAGCCCGCGCGCGAGGTGGCCGCCGAGCACGCCGCTGGCGCCGGTCACGAGGACGGCGGCGCCGTCGAGGTCGGTCACGCGCCCAGGGTGCTGGCCCGGCGGGCGGCGCGCACGCCGGGGACGGGTCCGGCCGGGCGCTCCCCCACGCCCGGCCGGACCACCTCCCCCGCGCCTACCGGGACCCGGCCCGGGGGGCGGTCAGTCCTCGGCGGTGAACGCCGAGGAGTCGACGCGGACGAGCTGACCGAGACCGGTCTGGCCGGTGAACAGGCCCATGACGCTCCACGCGGTGGCGTACAGGGCCCCGTCGGCCCAGCGCAGGCTGAGCGGCTGCGCGACCTGGGCGGTCGACCGGCTCCCGTCCGGGGCGACGCGCACGACCTGCCCGACGGTCCCGAGGTCGAAGTCCGCCGGGATGTCCGGCCCCTCGGGCGCGCCCTCCAGAAGCTCGGCGACGTAGACGGTGCCGTCGTCGGCGACGGCGACACCGGTCGGGCCGCTGAACCCGCCGATCGTGTCGCGGACCTCGCCGCTGACGGCGTCGAGGACGACGACGAGCCCCTCGCCCGGGGCGCCGGCGACCTCCAGGGCTACGTACAGCGCCCCGTCGGGACCGTGCGCGAGGCCCGTCGGCACGGGGTCGCACCCGAAGACGCCCGGGTCGTTGTTCGGGATCTCGGCGCAGACGCCGGAGGTCACGACCGGGGGGGCGTAGAGGGTCGAGACGGTGCCGTCCTCCTCGACCGCGAGGACGGAGTTGCCGCCGCCCTCGGTGACGTAGGCGTAGGCCTGGTCCCCGCCCTTCCCGGCCAGCACGGCGAACGGGTTGCTGAGGGTGTCGACGGGCGCCCCGTCCTCCCCGAACTGCAGCTGGCCGTCGGGGTTCTCCGCGAGCTCGTACTCCTCGAAGTTCGCCAGCGTCCGGAACGGCCCGCCGCGCTTGGAGCCGAACAGGCGGGTGGTGTCCTCGCCGCCTGCCTCCTCGGCACCACCGGTCAGGACGAGGAGCTCGTCACCCGCGCGGTCGACGCCGGACAGGGACGTGAACCCGGCGAGCCGGACGCTGGGCCCGTTCCCGCCGGGGATGATCCCGCTGACCTCGCCGCTGCCGTTCTCGGCGACGTAGAAGCGGCCCTTGGCGTACGCCAGGCCCCACGGGTCGTCCAGCCCTTCCGCGATCACCTCGACGGGTTCGCGCGGCGGGCCGGAGGCGTGGGCGGGCGCCGCCAGGCCCACGAGGACCAGCGTGGCGGCGGAGAGGGTGGAGAGGACGGTCGGTGTCGTGGCGCGTCGTGCCCTGAGTTTCGACATGGGATCCTCCGGGGTGCCGGAGCCGCCGTCGGCCCCGTGGCGCGCCGGAGGTTACTCCGGACGGGTGATGGTCACCAGGGTCCCCGGAGGGGGGACACCGGGTAAGGGGTTTCCCGTTCGCCCTCCCGGCTCCTGACGCGTCCACCACCCCTCCCGGGCGCGGCAGGGGTGGTGGACGCGCCAGGAGTCGGGCGGGGCGGTTCAGCGCAGGACGGCGACGGCGGTGCTGCTGACCCGCACGGGCACCCCGTCCGCGAACGGCGCGGGCACCAGGTGCGCGAACGGCGGTTCCAGCACCGCCGTCAGCACCACCCGCGCGCTCGCCCCGTCCGGGCTGCCCGTGGCCGGGTCCACGGCCAGCGCCGGCAGGTCCGCGCCCGCGCGCGCCAGGTACGCCTCGACGTCCGCGCGCACCGAGGCGTCCGTCAGCGGCACGGCCGACGCCCCCACCCCCTCGGTGTAGTACCGCCGCTCGTCCACGGCGTCGGCCGCCGACGCCGCGGCCGCGTCGGCCACCGCCCACAACCGCTTGCGCTGCAGGTGCACCGCCGTGCTGGAGGCGACCAGCAGGACCAGCGCGCACGCGACGAGCGCGAACGCCAGCGACAGCAGCGCGATCCGCCCCTCGTCCCGCGGCGCGCCCGTCCGCGGGTTCACGGCACGACCTGCGCGAACCGGTCGGCGACGGCCACCCGGCGCACCTGCACCCGCACGTGGGAGGGCACCCGGTCGGTGACGAACCCCGGCACCAGCGGCAGGTCCACGTCCACCGCCACCGTCGCCGCCACCAGCGCGTCCGGCGTGCGGCACGGCGAGGCGGTGCACTCCACCGCCAGGGACCCGCCGTCCGCGCGGAAACCCTGGTCGCCCAGCGCGAGCTCGACCGACCGGCCGGCCAGCGCCCCCGCCGCCGCGTCCCCGGGGACGGTCGCCAGCACGCGCGAGGCCTCCCGCGCCCCGGCCTCCGCCGCGAACGTCGCCGCCTGCACCCGCCCCAGGAACAGGACCAGGTACGCCAGCGGCACCAGCAGCAGCACCCCCACCGCGAGGAACTCCACGGCAGCGCTGCCCGCGTCCCGCCCCGTGGTGGGACCCTCAACCACGGGGGACCTCGCGCAGCGCGTGACCGGACACGTCCAGGGCGCGCGCCGGCCCGAGCGTGCCCAGCACCGGCAGCGGGGCGCGCACCCGCACCCGCACGACCTCCTCGCCCTGCAGCACGACGGTCGCCGCGCTCACGTCCTCCGCGTACCGCGGTGACAGCGACGCGGCGAGCAGGTCGCGGGTGCGCTGCGCGCCCGCGGCCGTGCCGCTGCCGGCCAGGGCGCCGAACCGCGCGCCCTCCCCCGCCGCGTCCACCGCCAGGGCCCGCACGTGCACCGCGAAACCCACCTGCAGCACCGCCGCGAACAGCAGCGCGAGCACACCCGCGACGGCCGCGAACTCCGCCACGGCCGACCC
Organism: Kineococcus haloalkalitolerans; assembly: GCF_050871905.1. Lineage (NCBI taxonomy): Bacteria > Bacillati > Actinomycetota > Actinomycetes > Kineosporiales > Kineosporiaceae > Kineococcus > Kineococcus haloalkalitolerans. The sequence continues at coordinate 20,958 of NZ_JBJLSH010000037.1, read as the reverse complement.
CGCGTCGCGGGTCGCGAGCCGGGTCGGCGCTGCGGGCGTCACAGCCGTCCGACGACGGTGTCCATCGCCTGCGTGAACACCTGCTCCAGGCGCGGGGCGGCCACCGCCCACAGCGCCACGACCAGACCGGCGGTCATGAGGGTCACCAGCACCCAGCCGGGCACGTCGCCGCGCTCGCGGTCGTCGGCGGACGCGGCGGTCCGGACAGCGGTGAGCAGCAGCAGGAGTCGATCGAGCACGGGTCCTCCAGGGGTTGCAGCAGGGGTTCCAGCAGGGTTTCGACAGTGGTTCCGGCGGGGAGTTCCGGCGGGGAGTTCCGGCGGGGAGTTCCGGCGGGGCCTCGTCGGGGGTTCCCGTCAGGGACCGACGCGCAGGACGGCCAGTCCGGGGAAGAGGGCGAACACGACGACGGTCGGCAGCACGAGGAACACCACCGGCACGAGCATCTGCACCTCCTTGCGCCCGCCCGCCTCCAGCAGGCGGCGCCGCTCGGCGTCGCGGGCGTCGGCGGCCTGGGCGCGCAGCACCCCGGCCAGCGGGCCACCGCGCTCGGCGGCCGCGGCCACCGCGTCCACCAGGCGCACGAGGGGGTCGACGCCCAGCCGGGAGGCGGTGTCCTGCAGCGCGTCCACGAGCGGGGTGCCGGTGCCCGCGCGGGCCAGAGCGTGCCGCAGGTCCGCGCACAGCGCTCCCGACCCGGCCGCCACCCGCGCCACGGCGCCGAGGAGGTTCTCCCCCGCGCCCACGGACAGGGCCAGCAGTTCGGCGACGACGGGCAGCTCCTCGACGACCGCCGCACGCCGGCGCTGCACGGCCGCCAGCAGCCAGCGGTCGCGGGCCAGCGCCCCGGCCAGCGTCGCCGAGACGACCAGCGCGGCCGCCGCCACGACCGGTCCGCCGCCCGCGGCCAGCAGCCAGGCGCCCGCCGCGCCGGCACCGGCGCCGGCCAGCGCCCACAGGACCTGCGCGGCGCGGTGCGCCGGCACGTCGGCGTCCGGGTCGAGCACGCGCAGCCGGGCGCGCACCACCGCCGTGGAACCCAGCAGCTCACCGAGCAGCGCCGCCGCCCGCGCCAGGAGCGCGCCGGCGGCGCCGGGCGCCGCGGGACCCTGCGAGGACCGCGGCAGGTACGGGCCGACGCGCGCGGCCAGCGACGGAGAGCGGCGCACCGGCAGGTGCGCGGCCACGAGCAGGGCGCCACAGGCCGCGGCCGCTCCGAGCGCGGCACCCGCCGGGTCCCACAGCGGCGCGCTCACGCGGCACCCGCCGAGCCAGCGGCGGTGACCAGCACGCGGCGCGGTGCCGGCAGCCGCCCGAGGCGCAGCATCAGCCGGTACGCCAGCGCGCTGACGAGGGCACCGGCGAGGAGGACGGCCGTGCCGGCGCCGGTGGCGTAGGCGTCCAGCGCGCCGGGGCGACCGGCCAGCAGGGCCAGCACCGCCCACGGCGCGGCCACCGCCAACCGGGCCGCGCTGACCGTCCACGACTGCCGGGCGCGCAGCTCGCCGCGGGTGCGCAGGTCGTCGCGCAGGTGCGCCGACAGGGTCCGCAGCGTCGCGCCCAGGTCGCTGCCGCCGACCTGCCGCGTCATCCGCAGCGCGGCGGCCACCCGGTCGAACACCGGGTCGGCCAGCTCGTCCACCAGCCGCGCCAGCTCCGGCTCGAAGGCGCCGCTGGCCCGGTGCGCTGCGGCGAACCGCGCGAACACCGGGCGCAGCGCGACCGGCCCGCGCACCGCCAGCGCGCACACCGCGTCCGGCAGGGACGTCCCCGCGCGCACGGCCGCGGCCAGGTGGTCCACCACGTCCGGCCACAGCTCCGCCCGGTCGGCGCGCCGGGCCCGCGCACGGGCCCGCAGCAGCGCCACGGGCGCCCACCCGGCGGCCAGCGCGGCCCCCAGCGCCAGCACCGGCACCCCGGTCGTCCCGGCGACGAGCAGAGCGGCGAGCGCGGCGGCCGCAGCGCACGCGAGCGGCAGCGCCGCGGCCGGCGCCGGGATGGCCGCGGCCGCCAGCAGGTCGCGGCACACGCCCAGCGGGGAGCGCCGCGCGGCCCGCCGTCCCGGGCCCCGGGGCGGCCGCGGCCAGCACGACCACCACGCGCAGAACAGCCCGGCGCCCAGCAGGGCGCCGGCGAGCGCGCCGCTCACCCCGCCACCCCCGCGGGGGTCCGCGCGTCCCCGAGCAGCGCGGTCAGGTCGTGCCCGTGGCGGGCGAACCGCTCGCGGTGCGGTGGCCACCCCCCGGCGCGCAGCAGGCGCTGCTCGCCGCCGCTCTCGCGCGCGAACACCGGCGCGGTCTCCACGACCCCGCCCTCCACGCGGCCGGTGACGGCCAGGACCTCCACGACGCGGCGCGCACCGCCCGGGCCCAGCTCGGCGTGCACGACGAGGTCGACCGAGGACGCGACGGCCGGCACGACGAACGCGCTGGTGACGTTCTCCCCCGCCAGCAGCGGCAGCACGCACACCTTGGCCACGGCGTCGGCGGCGGAGTTCGCGTGGACCGTCGCCATGCCGGGCAGTCCGGAGTTCAGGGCGATGAGCAGGTCCAGGCTCTCCGCCTGCCGCACCTCGCCGACGACCAGGCGGTCCGGGCGCATCCGCAGCGCCTCCTTCACCAGGCGCCGCAGCGGCACCTCCCCCAGGCCCTCGAGGTTCGGCTGGCGGCACTGCATCGCCACCACGTCGCGGGCCGCGACGTCGAGCTCGAACACCTCCTCGCAGGTGACGATCCGCTGCTGGGCCGGGACCGCGCTCAGCAGGCAGTTCAGGAGCGTCGTCTTCCCCGCTTGAGTCCCCCCGCTGACGAGGACGTTCAGCCCGCTGGCGACGGCGGCGGCCAGGAACCGCGCCGCCCGCGGGGTCAGCGACCCCAGCTCGACGAGGTCGTCCAGGCGGCGGGCGCGGGCGACGAAGCGGCGCACGTTGACGGCCCAGTGCTCGCGGGTGACGTCGGGCACCACGACGTGCAGGCGCGAGCCGTCGGGCAGCGCGGCGTCCACGAACGGGCTGGACAGGTCCACGCGCCGGCCCGTGGAGGCCAGCATGCGCTCGACGAGGTCGGCGACGGTGTCGGCGTCCAGGATCGTCGTCGTCAGCTCGGGGACCCCGCGGCGGGCGACGAACACCTTGCCCGGCTCGTTGATCCAGATCTCCTCGACCTCGGGGTCGTCGAAGTAGCGCTGCAGCGGGCCGTACCCGGTGACGGCCGCGACGACCTCGCGGCGCACGGCGTCGTGGTCGCCGACCGGGGGCAGGGAGCCGTCCAGGGAGCGCAGGTCGTAGTCGAGGACGGCCCGCTCGACGAGCGCGCGCACCTCGGCGTCCACGCCGCGCACGTGCCCGGCGGCGATGCGCCGGCGCAGCTGCTCGCGGACCGCCTCCTCCACGTGGCGCACCGCGTCCACCCCGCACCTCCTCGCCGCCGCAGCCGCCGTCACCAGCGGGCCGCGGGTTCCCGCGGCGCGCCGCACCGTAGGCGCGCGCACGTCCCGGGCGTTCGGGTGATGTGGACAACGCCCGCGCGCGCCGCGCTGTGGACGAGGGAGCCGGTCGCGCGGTGGCCGGCGGCAGGATCGCCCGCCGTGCAGCTGGAGGTGACCGTCGTGACCGCGGACGGGGAGGTCGACCTGGAGGTCACCGCCCCGCCCCGCACGACGTTCGGCGAGGCCGCCGACACCCTGGAGGCGGCCTGCGGCCCGTGGGCGGCCCGACCGCGCGCGGACGGCGCCGTCCTGGACGACGGCGCTCTGCTGGGCTCGCCGCCGCTGCTGCGCGGAGCGGTGCTCGACACCCGCCCGCCGGCGCCCGCGGCCCGGGCGCGGCCGGCGGTGGCGCGCGTGCACGTCGCCGGTGGTCCCGACGCCGGGCACGTCCTGGACCTGCCGCCGGGCCGGTGGCTGCTGGGGCGCTCGCCGTCCGCGGCCGGGCGGGTCGAGGAGCCGGTGGACGGGGCGGTGGCGCTGGCCGACCCGGGCCTGTCCCGCGCGCACGCGGTGCTGGAGGTGGCGGCCGACGGCGCGGTCGCGGTGCACGACACCGGCTCCCGCGCCGGCACGCGGCCGCTGGGCGGCGACGGCGCGCGGACGGCGCTGGGCGCCACGGTGCTGCGCAGCGACCCCGAGGCGGTGGTGCCGGCGCACGTGCGCCCCGACGGGGACGGTCACCTGCTGCTGAGCCGCAGCCCGCGCCTGGCCGCGACGGCGGCGGCGCCGCTGCGCCTGGCGTGGCCGCGCGAGGAGCCGGCGCCCGTGCCCGCGCCCTTCCCGTGGCTGCCCGTCGCGGTCCCGTTCGCCGTGTCCGTGCTGCTGGCGCTCCTGTGGACGCCGCTGTCGCTGCTGCTGGGCCTGGCCGGGCCGGTCCTCGTGGGCGGGCAGTGGTGGGCGGAGCGGCGGCGGTCGGCGGCCGCCGCGGCCCACCGCCGGGCGGACGTGCTGGCCCGCCGCGCCGACGTCCTCGACCGGGCCCGCGGCGCGCTGCGGGACGAGCACGGCGACCGGCACCGCGCCGCCCCCGACCCGGCGGCGCTGCTCGCCCAGGTGACCGGGCACGGCACGCGCGTGTGGGAGCGCGCGGCCGGTGACGGCGACGTGCTGCACCTGCGCCTGGGGCTCGGGGACGCCGCGCCGGCGTCCGTCGCGCTCGTCCAGGCCGGCGCGTCCCCTGTGGGCGTGGCGGGCGTGGCGGACGTGGCGGGCCCGGCGCAGGACCCGCCGGAGGAGCTGGCGGTGCTGGCGGACGTCCCCGTGCTCGTCGACCTGCCCGGCGCCGGGGTGCTCGGCGTCGCCGGCGCGCGCCCGGCCGTGCTGGCGTCCGCGCGCTGGCTGCTCGCGCAGGTGGCCGCCTGGCACGCGCCCGGCGACGTCCGGGTGGCGCTCGCGCACCCCGAGTCGCCGGAGGCCGCGCGCGAGTGGGCGTGGGTGCGCCGGCTGCCGCACGCGAGGGGCGTCGGCGCGGCCGGCGAGGTGCTGGACGAGGTGGCGGAGACGGTCCGCACCCGCACCGGAGCCCGCGCCGGGACCTCGCCGGACGGTGCGCGCCCCGGCCCGCTGCTGGTCCTGCTGCTCGACGGGACCACCGACGCGGCGGGCGACGGGACGCCGCGGCTGCGCGAGGACCCGCGGGTCGCGGCGGTGCTGCGCGACGGTCCCCGGGCCGGCGTGCTGGTGGTGCACCTGGCCGCCGACCGGGCGGGCCTGCCCGCCGAGTGCACCGCCGTGCTGCTGCACGGGACGGACCCCGGCGCGGGCCCGGGCGGAGCGCGCGCCGCGCTGCACGACGCGTCCGGTGCCCGACCGGTGCGCGCGGACGGCGTCGGGGCCGCGTGGGCGCTGCGGGTGGCGCGCGCCCTGGCGCCGCTGCGGGAGGCGGGCGCCGTGTCCGGCGCGGGTGCGGTGCCGGACGCCTGCACGCTGCTGGAGCTGCTGCCGGGCGGGCCGGCGGGCGGCGGGTGGGACGCGGGAGCGCTGGCGGCCCGGTGGGAGCGCGGCGGGCCGGCGACCCGGGCCGTGCTCGGGGCGGGCGCGGGGGGCCCCGTCGTGGTGGACCTGGCCGTCGACGGCCCGCACACCCTGGTGGCGGGTACCACGGGGTCCGGGAAGTCGGTGCTGCTGCGCGCGCTGGTCGCCTCGCTGGCCGCGCAGGCCCCGCCGGAGGCCGTGCAGCTGGTGCTCGTCGACTACAAGGGCGGGGCGGCGTTCGGGGCGCTGACGGGCCTGCCGCACGTGGCCGGCCTCGTCACCGACCTCGACGACCAGCTGGCCGACCGCGTCCTGCGCAGCCTGGGCGCGGAGGTGCGCCGCCGCGAGCGCCTCCTGCGGACCGCGGGCGCCGCCTCGCTGGACGACCTGCCCGCCGGGGCCGCGGCCGCCGCGGGTCTGCCCCGGCTGGTCGTGGTGGTCGACGAGTTCCGGGTGCTGACCCAGGAGGTCCCGGAGCTGGTCGACGGCCTCGTGCGGCTGGCCGCGGTGGGCCGCTCGCTGGGCGTGCACCTGGTGCTGGCCACGCAGCGGCCCGCGGGCGCGGTCAGCCCGGAGGTGCGCGCCAACACCGACCTGCGGATCTGCCTGCGGGTGCAGGACCGCGCCGACGCGCAGGACGTCGTGGACGACCCGTCCCCGGCGGCAATCAGCGACCGGCGGCCGGGGCGCGGGGTGCTGCGCCGCGGCGGCGGCGCGCTGGAGGAGTTCCAGAGCGCCCTGGTCGGGGACCGCCCGCCGGTGGTGGGGCTGGCGGTGCGGCGCGCCGACGCGGCACCGCTCCTCCCCACCGCGCCGCGGGAGGACGACGGCCTGGCCCGGCTGGTCGCGGCGGCCGCGGCGGCGGCTGCCCGGCGCGGGGTGCCGGTGCCCGCGGCGCCCTGGCTGCCGCCGCTGCCCGCGCGGGTCACCGGCGCGGACCTGCCCGCGCCCGCAGGGGTCGGCCCGGGCGCGCTGCCGTGGGGGCTGCTGGACCTGCCCACCGACCAGGCGCGCGGCTGCGCCGCGTGGGACCTGGACCGCGGTGAGCACCTGCTGGTGGTGGGCACCGTGCGCAGCGGCCGCAGCACGCTGCTGCGCGTGCTGGCGCTCGCCGGCCTCGCGCGGGGCGCGGACGTCCTCGTGCTGGACGGCGGCGGCGCGCTGGCCGGCCTGGCGGGGCTGCAGGGCGCGGGCGCCGTGGTCGCGCGGCACGAGCCGTGGCGGGCCGCACGCGTGCTCCAGCGGCTGCTGGAGCGGCTCGACGCCCCGCCCGGCGGGTCGCGCGAGGCTCAGCGCGACGCGCCGCCGGTGCTCCTGCTGGTCGACGGCTGGGAGACCTGGTCGCCGGTGCTGGCGGGGACGGAGGTCGGGGACGGCGCGGGCGCCGGCACGGGCGCGGAGGCCCTGCTGCGGCTGCTGCGCGAGGGTTCGGCGGCCGGGGTCCGCGTCGCCGTCGCCGGTGACCGCCCCCTGCTGACCTCCCCGCTGGCGGCGTCGGTGGCCGAGGTGGTGCTCCTGCGGCTGGCCGACCGCGCCGACGCCGCCCTGGCGGGGGTTCCCGCGTCGCTGGTGCCGCGCGCGGCCGCCCCCGGCCGGGGGCTGCTCGTGCGCGACGGGACGGCGCACGAGGTGCAGGTGGCCCTCCCGGAGGACGGGACGTCCACCGCGGACCGACCGCCGGCGCGGCTGCGGGTGGCGCCGCTGCCGCCGCGCTCGCGGGCGGTGAGCGCGGCACCGGGCGTCCCGGGGTCGGCCCTGCTCCTCGGGCACGGCGGCGACGACGGCGGCCCGGTGCTCCTCGACCCCGCGGCGGGTCCGGTGCTCGTCCACGGGCCGTCCGGCAGCGGCCGCTCGTCGCTGCTGCGGGCGCTGGCGCAGCAGCGCCCGGGCGCGCTCGCGGTGAGCGCCGGGCACGACGCGGCGGCGCTGGCCGCGCGGCTGCGGGACGGGCGGCACCCGCTGCTGCTGCTGCTCGACGGGCCCCCGCCACCGGGGTCGGCGCTGGAGGACGTGCTGCTGGCGGCCCTGGACGCCGGCGCGCACCTGGTGGCGAGCGCGGGCGGCGGGGAGGTCGCCGGCGCCTTCCGCGGGCTCGGGGCGCGGCTGCGCGCGGCCCGCTCGCTGGTGCTCCTGGGCCGCGGGCCGCTGGTGCCCGCCGAGGTGCTCGGCCGGCGTCCCCTGCCGGCTCCCGGCCCCGGCCCGGGAGCGGGCTTCGCCGTGGTCGACGGGGTGTGGACGGCGGTGCGGGTGGTGGCACCTACGGTGACGGGGTGACCGCTCCCGTCCCGCCCGTCCAGCACGTCCCGCCCACTCCGGGCACCGCGCCCGCCGGCCCGGTCACCGTCCGGGCCGCCGGGCCCGCCGACGGCGCCGCGATCGCGGCGATGGTGCGCGAGCTGGCCGAGTACGAGCGGGCCGCGGACCAGGCGACGGCGACGGCGGAGGACTTCGCGCGGGCGCTGGCGCCGGGCTCCGGCGTCGGCTGCCTGCTGGCCGAGGTGGACGGCCCCGACGGGACCGAGGTCGCCGGGATGGCCCTGTGGTACACGACGTTCTCCACCTGGCAGGGCCGGCGGGGGATGTGGCTGGAGGACCTGTACGTGCGCCCGCAGCACCGCCGCCGCGGCATCGGCCGGGCGTTCTTCACCGAGCTGGGCCGCGTGTGCGCCGCGGAGGGGTTCGGTCGCTTGGAGTGGTGGGTGCTGGACTGGAACACTCCTGCCCACGCCTTCTACCGCAGCCTCGGGGCGCGGGCGGAGGACGAGTGGACGGTCTGGCGCCTCGACGGCACGGGGCTCGCCGGCCTGGCGGGAGGTGACTCACCGTCGTGACATATGCACGCTGCGCATCTGCGAAGCTGCTGCTGCGGACCGGCGGGGTCCGCCCCGCCCGCGCGAACGAGAGGACGCTCCCGTGACGAGCCCCGCAGGAGGACCGGCCAGCGACCTGGTGGAGCTGAGGGTCCCCGCCGACCCCGCCTACCTGACGGTCGTGCGCACCGCGAGCGCCGGGCTCGCCGCCCGCCTGGACCTGACGCTGGACGAGATCGAGGACCTGCGCATCGCCGTCGACGAGGCGTGCACGCTGCTGCTGGACCCCGCCGGCGCGCACCAGGAGCTGCTGGCGACCTTCCGCCTGGGCGACGGCTCGCTGGAGGTGGAGGTGCGCGGACCGGCCCGGGAGCTGCCGGAGCGCTCCAGCTTCGCCTGGGCGGTGCTCGAGGCGCTGGTCGGCGAGGTCTTCACGGGCACCTCCTCGACGGGGGCCTGGATCGTGCTGCGCCACACGCGCCTGGCGGGGACGACGGCGGGCGCGGCGGCGGAGGTCGTGTGAGCGGGGACGCGCGCGCCGCCACGGCGCCCGCGGACGGGCGGCGCGCCGGGCACGAGCACGACCCGCGGGCTCCGGACGGGACCGGCGCCGGTGCCCCGCCCGGGAGCGGGACACCGCACGACGCAGCCCCCGACGCGGCGCAGGAGGACGCGCAGGACGAGGTCGCCGCGCTGCACGCGCGCTACGCGCAGCTGCCCGCCGACGACCCCGAGCGGGCGCTGCTGCGCGAGCGGCTGGTGCACCACCACCTGCCCCTGGCCGAGCACCTGGCCGCGCGCTTCCTGGGCCGCGGGGAGCCGCACGACGACCTGACGCAGGTGGCCACCATCGGGCTGCTGAAGGCCGTGGACCGCTTCGACCCGGCCCGCGGCGTCCCGTTCGGCGCGTACGCGGTGCCGACGATGCTGGGTGAGGTCAAGCGCCACTTCCGCGACCGCGGGTGGGCGGTGCGGGTGCCGCGCCGCTGGCAGGAGGCCGGCCGGGCGCTGTCCGAGGCCCGCGAGCAGCTGACCCACGAGCTGGGCCGGGCCCCCACGGTGGCCGAGCTGGCCGCGCGCACCGGCAGCGACCCGGACGAGGTGCTGGAGGTGCTGGAGTCGGCCAACGCCTACAGCACGCTGCCGCTGGACACCGGCTCCCCCACCTCCCCGGTGGCCTCGATGGGCAGCACCGACGAGCGGCTGGAGGACGTGGAGAACCGGGAGGCGCTGCGGCCCCTGCTGGCCTCGCTGGCCCCCCGCGAGCGCCGGATCCTCGCGCTGCGCTTCGTGCGCGGCATGTCGCAGGCGCAGATCGCCGCCGAGGTGGGCATCTCGCAGATGCACGTGTCGCGGCTGCTGGCCCGCACGCTCGGTCAGCTGCGCGAGGGTCTGGGCCCGCCGGAGCGCTGAGCGGCGGCGCCCCGCCCCCGACGGCCCGGCGCGGGACGCTTCAGCGAGGGACGTTCCCCCGGCCGGTCTCGGCGACGACCGGCGGCAGGAAGAGGCCCACGAGGACCAGCACGGCGGGCACGGCGACGAGGGCGCCGAGCCAGGCGGCGCCGCCGCCGAAGGCGGGCAGGCCGGCCGCCAGCTGCAGCACCTGCCACACGAGCACGGGCGAGCGCGCCCAGGTGGCGCCCTGGTGCAGCCCCCACGCGCACAGGCCCAGCCCGGCGGCGAAGAGGGCGGCGAAGGCGACGAGCCCGACGGCGACGAGGTCGGCGTCGCGCACCCCGGAGGGGGCGGCGGTGCCATCGGACAGCAGCAGCGCGGAGACGGCGCCGGCCACGAGCAGGACGGCCTCCGCGACCACGAGGAGCGCCACGAGCGTCACGAGTGGCGATCTGCGCGGTGCGGGCCCAGTCTGGAGGCGAGTCACCGGAGCACGGTACGACGGCCCCCGACACCCGCGGGTCCGCCGTCCGGAGGGGGTCGAGCGGCGTCGGGATTGCCGGGAGGGGTCCAGCGTGTTACGTGCGTGTGACGAACACGACACGCTCCTCCGCGATCCCTGGACCGTTGACCCCTTGTGGTGGGACGCGACAGGTGTGAACCTTGACGCCGACGCGATCCCCGACGTGGTGGCACCTGGGCTCACGAGGCCCGGTGACCAGACGTCCCGGCACCGCCGGCGTAGCCGGTGCTCAGGGATCCAGCGCGTCGCTCCCACCCCCGGTGGGTTCGTCGCGCGAGCGAACTGAGACCGCAACGCTAGAAGGAGTGGACCCATGGACTGGCGCCACCGTGCCGCCTGCCTCGACGAGGACCCCGAGCTGTTCTTCCCGATCGGCAACACCGGTCCCGCGATCCTGCAGATCGAGGAGGCCAAGGCCGTCTGCCGCCGCTGCGACGTCGTCGACTCCTGCCTGAAGTGGGCGCTGGAGTCCGGCCAGGACTCCGGCGTCTGGGGCGGGATGAGCGAGGACGAGCGCCGCGCCCTCAAGCGCCGCGCCGCCCGCGCCCGCCGCGCCAGCTGAGCTGACGGACCGCGCGCCCCGGCGCGCCCGCGAGAGCCCCGGACCGCCCGGTCCGGGGCTCTCGCGCGTCCCGGCCCCCTCGGGACAGCCCCTCAGTAGGTGCGGACGCTGCCGATCGGCGAGGTGCCGCGACGCACCCGCAGGTCCAGGCGCACCTCCGTGCCGCCGCTGCTGCTGGGCCCGAACTCCATGCGCCCGCGCAGCTCGCCGGCCACCAGGGAGCGCACGATCTGCGTGCCCAGCCCCGAGCGGCCCACCTGGAAGTCGTCGGGCAGCCCGACGCCGTCGTCGCTGACGACCACCTCGATGCGGTCGCTGTCGGTGTGCTCCACGCGCACCACGACCGTCCCCGACCCGCCGTCGCCGTAGCCGTGCTCGACGGCGTTGGTGACCAGCTCCGTGAGCACGAGCGCCAGCGCGGTGGCGTCCTCCTGGCGCAGCTCCCCGAAGCGGCCCTCGCGCACCGTGCGCACCCGCGGCGCGCCGGTGTCGGAGCCGGGGGCGGCGACCTCGGCGGCCATCATGAGGCAGCGGTCCAGCACCTGGTCGAAGTCGACGTTCTCGTCGATGCCCTGCGACAGCGTCTCGTGGACCGTGGCGATGGTCTCCACGCGCCGCATCGCCTCCTGCAGCGCCGAGCGGCCCTCCTCGGAGGCGATGCGCCGCGACTGCAGGCGCAGCAGCGCCGCCACCGTCTGCAGGTTGTTCTTGACCCGGTGGTGCACCTCGCGGATCGTCGCGTCCTTGGTCATCAGCTCGCGCTCGCGCCGGCGCAGCTCGGACACGTCGCGCACCAGCAGCAGCGCGGCCACCCGCACCGGTCCGGCGCCGCCCTCGCGGCGCGTCAGCGGGATGGCGCGCATGGACAGCGTCGCCGCGTCGGTCTCCAGGTCGGTGCGCCAGGGCGCGCGGCCGGTGACCACCAGCGGCAGCGACTCGTCCACGGGCAGGTGGCTGGCGGCCAGGCTGGAGGAGACCTCGGCCAGGTTCGCGCCGACCAGCTCGCCGATGAGCCCGGCGCGGTGGAAGGCCGACAGGGCGTTGGGGCTGGCGTAGGTGACCACGCCCTCGGCGTCCAGGCGCAGCATCCCGTCGCCCACGCGCGGCGCGCCGCGGCGCGGGCCGGTCGGGGCCGCGGTCTGCGGGAAGTCCCCCACCGCGATCATGCGGGTGAGGTCGTCCGCGCACTTGACGTAGTTCAGCTCCAGCCGGCTGGGCGTGCGGGAGGTCGCCAGGTTGGTGTGCCGGGACAGCACGCCCAGCACGACGCCCTCGCGCACCACCGGGATGGTCTCCTCGCGCACCGGCACGTCGTCGTCCCACTCGGGGTCGCGCCCGCGCAGGCTGCGCGCCTCGTCGAACGTCGTGTCCACCTGCGGGCGCCGGCCGCGCTCCAGGACGGAGCCGACGACGTCGTCGTAGTGCACCGTCGGCCCCGTGGTGGGGCGGCAGTGCGCCACCGCGACGAAGTGCTGCCGGTCCGCCGAGGGCACCCACAGGACCAGGTCGGCGAAGGACAGGTCGGAGATCAGCTGCCAGTCGCCGACCAGCAGCCGCAGCCACTCGGCCTCGGGTCCGCCCAGGCCGGTCCGGGTGTGCAGCAGGTCAGCCATGGTGGGCACCCGGGCAGCCTACGGCCCGCCCGCCCGGCGTCCCCCGACAGCCGCCCGCTGCGCGCTCACTCCGCCCGCAGCACCGTGCGCAGCGTCCGCAGGCCCACCGACAGGGCCGCCAGGTCGGTGCGCTCGGCCGCGGCGATCTCCTGCAGCGTCTGCCGCGCCCGCTGCAGCAGGACGGCGTTGGCGCCCTCCCACGCCTCCACGGCGGCCACCGGGTCCAGCACGCGCTCGCGCACGAGGCCGTCCGGTCGTCCCGCCCCGTGCGTCAGCACGGCCGTCACGATGCTGCGCAGCGCCGCGTACAGGTCCCCGCGCAGCGCCGCGCGGGCCAGCGACTGCCAGCGGTCGGCGCGGCTGAGCGCGGAGATGCTGTCGAGCATCCGGCCGATCTCGTAGCGCTCGGAGACGGCGAACCAGGTGGCGGCGACGTCCTCGGCGGGGCAGCCGGTGCGCTCGGCGACCTCCACGACGTCCAGCAGCGGGTACACCTGGAGCAGGGCCGCCGCGGCCAGCGCCTCCTCGGCCGGCACTCCCCGCCCGGCGAGGCGGTCGGCGTCGGCGCGCACCTCCTCCGCGTCCGCGCCGCGCAGCAGCGCGGGCACCCGGCCGGCCAGCTCGCCGACCGTGCCGGCGAAGCGGGCCACCTCGGCGTCGACGTCCACGCCGTCCGGGCGCGCGTGCAGCCACCAGCGCACCGAGCGGTCCAGCAGCCGCTGGTGGCGCTGGCGCAGCTCGGACTGCACCTCGGCGTCCACCCGCCCGTCGAGGGCCTCCACGGCCGCGGCGCGCTCGGCCAGCCCGAACACCCGGCGCGCGACGGCGAACGCGCGCACCACCTCCTCGGGGGCGCTGCCGGTCTCCTCCGCGGCCCGGAACACGAACGTCAGCCCGCCGGTGCCGACGACCTCGTTGACGACGACGGTCGTGGCGATCTCCCGGCGCAGCGGGTGCTCGCCGATGCCGTCGGCGAACCGCTCGCGCAGCTCGGCGGGGAAGTAGCCGCGCAGGGCCTGCGCCACCCAGGGGTCGTCGGGCAGGCCGCTGTCCAGCAGCCGCCGCCCCAGCGAGATCTTCGCGTGGGCCAGCAGCACGGACAGCTCCGGCGCGCTCAGCCCGCGGCCCTCGCGCGCCCGGCGGTCCAGGTCGGCGTCGGACGGCAGCGCCTCCAGCGCCCGGTCCAGGGCGCCGGAGCCCTCCAGCACGTCGAGCATCCGCCGGTGCGCCGGCAGCAGCCCGGCCGCGAACGTCGTCTCCACGCTGAGGACGACGTTCTGGTCGTAGTTGTCGCGCAGCACCAGCCGCCCGACCTCGTCCGTCATCCGCAGCAGCGTCGCGTCGCGCTCACCGGCGTCCAGGCGCCCGGACGTCACCAGCTGGTCCAGCAGGATCTTGATGTTGACCTCGTGGTCGCTGCAGTCCACCCCGGCGGAGTTGTCCACCGCGTCGGTGTTCAGCTTCACGCCCCGCCCCTCGCGCCCGGCCAGCGCCGCCTCCACGCGCCCGCGCTGGGTCAGGCCGAGGTTGCCGCCCTCGCCGACCACCCGCACCCGCAGGTCGCACCCGTCGACCCGCACCGCGTCGTTGGCCTTGTCGCCGACCTGCGCGTGCGTCTCGGTGGACGCCTTGACGTAGGTGCCGATCCCGCCGTTCCAGAACAGGTCCACCGGCGCGCGCAGCACCGCCCGCACCAGCTCCACCGGGCTCAGGCTCGTCACGGAGCCGTCCAGGCCGAGGCGGCGGGCCACCTGCGGGCTGACCGGCACCGACTTCGCGCCGCGGCTGTACACGCCGCCGCCCTCGCTGACGAGGGAGCGGTCGTAGTCGTTCCAGGAGCTGCGCGGCAGCTCGAACAACCGCCGCCGCTCCGCGTGCGAGGCGGCCGGGTCCGGGTCGGGGTCCAGGAACACGTGCCGGTGGTCGAAGGCGGCGACCACGAGCAGCTGCTCGCTGAGCAGCATCCCGTTGCCGAACACGTCACCGCTCATGTCGCCCACGCCCACCACGGTCGTCGGCTGCTCCTGCACGTCGTGGCCGAGCTCGCGGAAGTGCCGCCGCACGCTCTCCCACGCCCCGCGCGCGGTGATGCCCATCGCCTTGTGGTCGTAGCCGACCGACCCGCCGGAGGCGAAGGCGTCGCCCAGCCAGAACCCGCGCGCCAGCGCGATCCGGTTGGCGGTGTCGGAGAAGGACGCCGTGCCCTTGTCGGCGGCCACCACCAGGTAGGAGTCGTCGCCGTCGTAGCGCACGACGTCCACCGGCGGAACGGTCACCCGCTGCCCGTCGACGGTGCGCAGGTCGTCGGTGACGTCGAGCAGGCCGGCGATGAACGTCTCGTAGCAGGCCACGCCCTCGGCCCACCACGCGTCGCGGTCCACCGACGGGTCCGGCAGCCTCTTGGCGACGAACCCGCCCTTGGCTCCCGTGGGAACGATGACCGCGTTCTTGACCACCTGCGCCTTGACCAGCCCCAGCACCTCGGTGCGGAAGTCCTCCTGCCGGTCCGACCAGCGCAGCCCGCCGCGGGCCACCTCCCCGAAGCGCAGGTGCACGCCCTCCACCCGCGGGGAGTACACCCACACCTCCCGGTGCGGCACCGGCTGCGGCACGTCCGCCACCAGGTGCGGGTCCAGCTTGAACGACAGGTGCGCGTGCGGGGCGCCGTCGGGGCCGCTCTGGTAGGCGTTGGTGCGCAGCACCGCCATCACCACCGACAGCAGCGCCCGCAGGATGCGGTCGGCGTCCAGGCCCTCCACCGCGTCCAGCGCGCCGCGCGTCTCCTCCACGAGGGCGTCGACGACCTCGGCGCGCTCGCTCTCGTGGCCCGGGCGCGCCGGGGCGAAGCGGGCCTCGAACAGCCGCACGAGCATGCGGGTCAGGCCGACGTCGCCGACGAGGCAGCCGGTCACGTAGTCCAGGCTGTAGGCCAGCCCCACCTGGCGCAGGTAGCGCACGAGGGCCCGCAGCACCGCCACCTGCCGCCAGCTCAGCTGCGCGACGAGCACCAGGCGGGCCAGGGAGTCGCTCTCGGCCCGGCCCGTCCACGCCGCGGCGAACGCCGCGCAGAAGCGGGCGCGCGCCGCCGCCGGGTCGGCGTCCAGGTGCCACACGTCCACGGGCAGGCGCAGCCCCACGTCGTACACCCACACGCGCCGGCCGTCCTCGCGCTCCAGCACGTGCGGGCGCTCGTCGGTGACCTCCACGCCCAGGTCGGTCAGGACGGGCAGCACGGCGCTGAGGGTCACGGGCGCGGTGCGGTAGGACGTCAGCCGCCACGTGCGCGGCTCGCCGTCGGCGGCGTCGCGCAGGTCCAGGACGGGGCCCGGCTCCCAGCCGGCCGCCCCGCCGTCCCTCCCGTCCGCGTGCGCGTCGACCTCGGCGAGCAGCTGCTCGGCGCGCTGCAGGTCGTGCACGGCCCGCTCGGCGGGCACCTCCGCGCGGTAGCTGCCCGGCGCCCCGCGCACCCAGCGGCGCACCAGGGCCTCCCCCGCGTCGTCGCCCAGCTGCTCGCGCCCGGCGTCGAGGACGTCGTCCTCCCAGCTGCGCACGGCGCGCGCCACGCGCGCCTCCAGGTCGGCCGGGTCGACGTCGCCGAGCTCCTCGCCGGTGCGCGCGCGCACCACGACGTGCACGCGGGCCAGGACGGACTCGGACACCCGCAGCGAGTGCTCGCTGGCGCCGCCGTCGAAGGCCTCCAGCAGCAGCTGCTCCAGCCGCGCGCCCACGCGCGTGGTGTAGCGGTCGCGCGGCATGTAGACCAGGCAGGACATGAAGCGGCGGTAGGCGTCGCGGCGCAGGAACACGCGGGTGCGGCGGCGCTCCTGCAGCCGCAGGACCGCCAGCGCGGTCCGCAGGACGGTGCCGGTGTCCGCCTGGAACAGCTCGTCGCGCGGGAACGTCTCCAGGATGCTCAGCAGGTCCTTGGCCGAGTGCCCGCTGGAGCCGAACCCGGCCTGCTGCACGACCTCGGTGACCTTCTCCGCCACCACCGGGATGCGCTTGACGGACTCGGTGTAGGCGCCGGAGGTGAACAGGCCGAGGAACCGGCGCTCGCCGGTGACCCGGCCGGCGGCGTCGAACGTCTTGACGCCGATGTAGTCGAGGAACGCCGGCCGGTGCACGGTGGCGCGGGCGTTGGCCTTGGTGATGAGGAGCACCTGCGGCTCGGACGCCTTGTCCCGCACCGGCCCGGACAGCAGGCGCGGGCGGGGCGCGGGGCGCTGCGGGCGGTCGCCCAGGACACCGAGCCCGGTGTCGGGGCGCGGCACCAGGTACACCTCCCCCGCCTGACCGGTGGCGCCGTCCGCGAGCGCGACCTGCGCCCCGTCGCGCAGGTCGTACTCCCGGTAGCCGAGGAAGGTGAACCTGTCGTCGGCCATCCAGCGCAGGAACCGCTCGGCGGTGCGCAGCTCGGCGGCCGGCACGCCGGGCGGCGGGTTCAGCTGCAGGTCGTCGGCGACCTGCAGGGCCCGCCCGCGCATCGGCTGCCAGCCGCGCACGGCGGCCCGCACGTCGTCGAGGACGGCCTCCAGCTCCGCCACCAGCGCGGCGCGCGAGGCCTCGTCGGCGTCGCGGTCGACCTCCAGCCGGATCCAGGACTCCACGTCCTGGTCGGGGGCGGCGGTGTCCACGTCGTGCAGGTCCAGCAGCCGCCCGTCCTCGTCGCGGCGCGCGGCGAGGCGCGGGTGCACGAGCAGGTGGATCCCGCGGCCGGCGCGGGTCAGGGCGGAGGTGATGCTGTCGACGAGGAACGGCACGTCGTCGGTGACGACCTCCACCGTCGTGCGGCCCGAGCCGGCCCCGGAGGCGGCGCCGGGCACGCAGCGCACCACGGTGCGGCCGGGCTCGCGCACCAGCCCGGCCCGCAGGTGCGACAGGACCGCGGCGGCGACGTCACCGGGCTCGCGGTCGAGGAGGTCGTCCTCGGCGGTGTGCGCGAAGTAGTCCAGCAGGAACCGCTCGGCGGAGGTGGCGGCGGCCAGCGCCTCGGGCGCCACCTCGTCCCAGGCGGGGCCGCGCTCGGCGGCCGCCGCGCGCAGCAGGGACCGGACCGTGGGCGCCGTCTGGGCGGGCGCGGGCGTGAGCGTCATCGGGACTCCGTGGGGCCGCGGGCGTGCCCCTCGACCCTAGTCCCGCACCGGCGCCCGCGACCCGCGGACGCGGCGGGCGCCGCCTGCGGGCAGGATCGGTGCGTGCAGGTGCGAGAGGACACGCGGTTCGACGCCGCCCCCGACGCCGTCTTCGCGGTGCTCACCGACCCGGGCCTGGCCCGGGAGCGGGCCGCGGCGTCCGGGGCGCTGAGCAGCTCGGTGGAGGTGGAGGAGTCGGACGGGCAGGTCGTCGTCCGCACCTCGCGCACCGTGCCCACCGACCAGCTGCCGGACGCGGCGCGCCGCTTCGTCGGCGACACCGCCGTCCTGGAGCAGGAGGAGCGCTGGGGACCGCCGGCCGCGGACGGCGCACGCACCGGCGCGCTGCGGCTGACGGTGCGCGGGGCGCCCGTGGCGCTGCGCGCGGACCTCGCGCTGCGCCCCGTGCCCGGCGGCACGCAGCACGAGGTGGACGGCGAGCTGCGGGTGGACGTGCCCTTCTTCGGCCGCGCGGTCGAGCAGGCCGTGGCGCCGGTCGTGACCAGCCTGGTGCGCGCGGAGGCCGAGGCGGCCGCGGAGCGGCTGCGCCGCGGCTGAGACCCGCCCGGGCCCGTCCTGCCTGGACGGGCCCGGAGGCCGCTCAGCCCAGGGCCAGCAGCAGAGGCAGCTCGGTCGCGTCGTACCAGAGCAGCTCGTGCCCCTCGACGTCCTCCACCCGCTCACGCGCGGCCTCGTCGCCGGCGTCGGCGGCCGGCAGCGCCGTGAGGGCGGCCGCGACGTCCGCCTCGGCCTCGGCGTCGTCGACGTGGACGCTGACGACCTGCTCGAGCAGGAGCGGGACCTGCAGGTGCACCTGGGACCGCTGGGCGTCCGTCCAGGAACCCCGGTCGGCGGCCGCCGCCGTCTCCGGCACGTCCAGGGCCACGACGACGCGCCGGTGGCCGCCGTCGGTGGCCAGCGCGCGCAGGGAACGCTCCGCCGCGTCACCGAGGGCGACGTACTCCAGCTCCTCCTCGAGGTCGCGGGGGTCGGCGTCGGCGTACCAGTCCCGCAGCGCGGGCGTGACGGCGTGCACCGGGACGGGCGCCGGCGCGAGCGTGCCCGTGGGCACCACCCGCGCCAGCTCCGCCAGCGTGGTCGGCCAGTAGACGCGCACGCTCAGGACTCCCCGCCAGCTCGCGGCGCCTCGTCCCCCGCGTCCAGCTCGTCGTCCCGCTCGTCCTGGTCCTGCTCCTCGGCGGACGCGCCGATCTCGAGGTCCTCGTCCTGCTCGGCCTCGTCCTGCTCCCCGGCGGACGCGCCGATCTCGAGGTCCTCGTCCTGCTGGTCCTCGTCATGCTCGTCCTCGAGCTCGTCGTCCTCGAGCTCGTCGTCCTCGAGCTCGTCGTCCTCGAGCTCGTCGTCCTCGAGCTCGTCGTCCTCGAAGTCCTCCTCGGAGAAGACGAGCCCGTCGAGCTCCTCGAGCCGCTCGGCGGCGTCGGTCTCGCCCTCGGTGTCGGCCTCGGCGGCGCGCTCCAGCCACTCGCGCCCCTCGGCATCGCGGCCGACGGCGAGCAGGGCGTCGGCGTAGGCGTACCAGAGCCGGGCGCGCCAGGGCGCCTTGGTACGGGTGCGCAGCTGCGGCACCTGGAGGGCGACGACGGCCGCGTCGTGCTGGCCGAGGTCGGCGCGGGCGCCGGCGGCCACGATGAGCATCTCCACGCGGGCAGCGGCGTCGAGGTTCTCGACCTCGGGCGCGCGGGAGAGGTCGATGGCCCGCTCGGGACGGCCGAGGCCGCGCTCGCAGTCGGCCATCAGCGGCAGGTAGCTGTCGTCACCGGTCATGCGCCGCACGGTGCGCAGCTCGGCCAGCGCCTCGCGGAAGTGCCCGGCCTTGTAGGCGGCGATGGCTCCCGCCTCGCGGACGGCGGCCACGCGACCACCGCGGCGCTGGGCGGCGAGGGCGTGCTGCCAGGCGGCCTCCGGGTCGACGTCCACGAGCTGACCGCTGGCCACGAGGTGCCTGGCGACGACGTCGGCGTTCTCCGCGGTCAGCGACTGCAGCGACTTGCGGACGTCGACGGCGAGCTCCCGGCCGGTGATGTCGTCGGGGATCCGCGGCGCCACGGGGCGGTCACCGCGGGGCCCGGGCCGGCGGTCGTCGCGGACGGGACGGCTGGAGCGGTCGTCGTACCGGGCAGGCCGCTCGGTACGTCCACCGGTCCCGGCTGGACGGCCCGGACGGTCACCGCGCGGACGGTCGTCGCGGTTCCAGCCGCTGCGGGGACGGTCCTCGCGCGGACGGTCAGTCCGGGGACGGTCATCGCGGTTCCACTGCCCACGGGGGCGGTCCTCGCGCGGACGATCGGTCCGGGGACGATCGTCACGGTTCCACTGCCCACGGGGGCGGTCGTCACGCGGACGGTCCGTGCGGGGACGATCGTCGCGGTTCCACTGCCCACGGGGGCGGTCGTCGCGGGGGCGGTCATCACGCGGACGATCGGTCCGGGGACGGTCGTCACGGTTCCACTGCCCACGCGGGCGGTCGTCTCGCGGACGGTCAGTTCGGGGACGGTCATCGCGGTTCCACTGCCCACGCGGGCGGTCGTCTCGCGGACGGTCCGTGCGGGGACGGTCGTCACGGTTCCACTGCCCACGGGGACGGTCATCGCGGGGGCGGTCCGTGCGGGGACGGTCATCGCGGTTCCACTGCCCACGAGGACGGTCATCGCGGGGGCGGTCATCACGCGGACGGTCCGTGCGGGGACGGTCATCGCGGTTCCACTGCCCACGCGGGCGGTCGTCTCGCGGACGGTCCGTGCGGGGACGGTCATCGCGGTTCCACTGCCCGCGGGGACGGTCGTCGCGGGGGCGGTCGTCTCGCGGACGATCGGTCCGCGGGCGGTCGTCACGGTTCCACTGCCCACGGGGGCGGCCGTCCTGGGACGCGGCACGCGGGCCCCGGTCGGAGCGCCACTGGTCGCCAGCGGCGTCGCGGGTCGCGCGGCCCGGACGGCCGGTCCCGCCGGTGGACGCTCCACGCCGCGGAGAGGAGTCACGGGCACCGGGAGCGGACCTGCGCCCGGTGGCCGGGGAGGACGAGCGCCAGGAGGAGCCGGAGGCAGCGCGTCCACCCTGCGTGCGGTCGCCGTCCCGGCGGGGACCACGCCCCGCGTCGTCGCGGCGCGGGCGGTCCCGCTCGTCTCCTGCGGCCATGTCGGCTTCGCCTCCGTCGTCCAGGCTCGCGCCCGGACATCGCTCGTCACTGTTCAGGTTGTCCAGCGGTCTCGCGCCCCTGCTTGTTCCAGGTGAACGCGAGAAAGGGGATGCCGGTCCAGGGCGTCCCGGCCCGAAAAGGCCTGGGACGACCCTGGACCCGCACCCCCTCCTACGGGTGTGTGGCCGGCGGTGTCCTACTCTCCCACCCAGTCTCCCGGGCAGTACCATCGGCGCTGGTGGGCTTAGCTTCCGGGTTCGGAATGTTACCGGGCGTTTCCCCACCGCTATGACCACCGGACCACGG
>NZ_JBJLSH010000036.1:0-51333 GCF_050871905.1 Kineococcus haloalkalitolerans | reverse complement strand
GCGGGGGCTCACGTCTCGTCGGGGCCCTGGAACACCATCGCCGGCTCGACCGAGAGCACGACCTCGAACTCCAGCAGGCTGGCGCCGGGGGCCACCGGCTGCGCCCGCGCGCCGGCGGGGGGGGGGCGGGGGGCGGCGGGGGTCCCCCCCCCCCGCCCCCCCCCCCCCCCCCCCCCCCCGCCCCCCCCCCCCCCCCCCCCCCCCCCCCCCCCCCCCCCCCCCCCCCCCCCCTCGCCCCTGCGGCAGCCACCGCGGCGTGGGCCGCCGAGCCGCTCCTGTTCCCCGTCGCCAACACGTTCGCCGTGCCCCTGTGCGCGCTCGGGCTGGCTCCGCTGGCGGCCACCCGCTGGGCGCGGAGCACCGCCCGCGCGGCGGTGGCCGTGGCCGTCGTCCTGGTGCTGGTGGCGCTGCAGGGCCTCGTCCACGACGCCTACGGGATCGGGGACGGCGTCGCCAACACCGTCTTCGCCGGGGCGGTGGCCGTGCTGGGCCTCGTCTGGCGCCGGCACGCCACCGAGCGGCGGCGGGCCGAGGCCCTGGCCGCCGACCGGGCCGCCGCGGCGCGCGAGGCCCGCGAGCAGGCCCGTGAGCAGGGCCGCCGGGCCGTGGACGCCGAGCGCGCCCGGATCGCCCGCGAGCTGCACGACGTCGTCGGCCACGGCTTGAGCGTCGTCGTCCTGCAGGCCCGGGGCGCCCGCGCGGTCCTGGCCGCAGACCCCGCCCGGGCGCGCGAGGCCCTCGACGAGGTCGAGCGGGCCGCCTCCGGCGCCCTGCGGGAGATGCGGCTGCTCACCGGGCTGCTGCGCACGACCGACGACGCGGCCGGCCCGCCGCCGGGCCCGCCGGACCTGCCCGCGCTCGTCGGCGACGTCCGCCGCGCCGGTGTGCCGGTGACGCTGGACGCGGACGCGCTCGACGACCTGCCGCCGGGGTTCGCCGTCACCAGCTACCGCGTCGTGCAGGAGGCGCTGACCAACGCGGCCCGGCACGCACCGGGCGCCGACGTCGCCGTCGTCGTGCGGCGCAGGGAGCAGGAGGTGGTGGTGGACGTGCGCAACACCGCACCGCCGGGAGCGTCCCCGCCGGACGCCGCCCCGCCGGACGACGCCCCGCCGGAGTCCGCAGTGCCCGGCGTCGACCTCCCGTCCACGGGCGGGCGGGGGCTCGCGGGCGTGCGCGAGCGGGCCACCGTCCTCGGCGGGCACGTCGCGGCCGGTCCGCAGGAGGACGGCGGGTTCCGCGTCCTCGTGCGCCTGCCCGTGCCCCCGCCGGCAGCGGCCGAGGTCTCCGAGCCCGCGCGGGCGGCCGCGGAGGAGGCCCCGGCGTGAGCCTGCGGGTGCTCGTGGTGGACGACGAGCGGCTGGTGCGCGCCGGGTTCCGGATGGTGCTCAGCGCCTTCCCCGACGTCGAGGTCGTCGGGGAGGCGGCGGACGGCGCCGAGGCGGTGTCCGCCGCCCGGGCCCTGGACCCGGACGTCGTCCTCATGGACGTGCGGATGCCGCGCGTGGACGGCATCGAGGCCACCCGCCGCCTGGCCCGCGCCGGGCCGCGGCCGGCGGTGCTGGTGGTCACGACCTTCGACGAGGACGAGCACGTGTACGCGGCGCTGCGGGCGGGCGCCGGGGGCTTCCTGCTCAAGGACGCGCCCGAGGCGCAGCTCGTCGCCGCCCTGCGGACCGTCGCGGAGGGCGTCTCGCTGCTGGCGCCGTCGGTGACCCGCCGGCTGGTCGCCGCCTTCGCCCCGGCGGTCACCGGGCGGCCGGCGGTGCCGCTGGACGTCCTCACCGCCCGCGAGCGGGAGGTGCTGCTGCTGGTGGCGCGCGGGCTGGCCAACGCCGAGATCGCCGGGCGCCTCGGCGTGGGGGAGGCCACGGTCAAGAGCCACGTCTCGCACGTCCTGGCCAAGCTGGGGCTCGTCAGCCGCAGCCAGGCCGTCGTGGCCGCCTACGAGGCGGGGCTGGTCAGGCCGGGCGCCTGAACGACCTCGCCCGGCGCGGACCGGCCCGGTGCCCGGCTCGGCGCTCGGGCCGGCGGTCGCTACCGTGCGCGGGTGCCCAGCGCCGAGCCGTCCGACACCGCCGTGACCACCCCTGGTGCCAGCGCCGCCGAGGTGGTGGTCAGCCTGCCGCGCGCCTCGTGGGCCGAGGCCCTCGGCGAGCTGCCCGGGGTGCGCGCGGTCGTCTGGGACTGCGCGGGCCCGGTGCCCGACCCCGCCCCGCAGGTCGTCGTCCCGCCGTACATGGGCGCCCCGCCGCTGCGGGAGTCCCTGGACCGGCTGCCGGGGCTGCGCACGGTCCAGCTGCTCACCAACGGCTTCGACGGCGTCGTGGAGCAGCTGCCCGACCACGTGACCCTCTGCAACGCCGCCGGGGTGCACGACGCCTCGACGGCCGAGCTGGCCGTCGGGCTGGCCATCGCCGCGCTGCGCGGCGTCGACGACGCCGCCCGGTCGATGGCCTCGGGCGCCTGGAGCGCCGCGCGGCGGACCTCGCTGGCCGACCGCCGCGCCCTCGTCCTCGGCTGGGGCGGGGTCGGGCGCGCCGTCGCCGACCGCCTGGAGCCCTTCGAGGTGCAGGTCACCGCGGTGGCCAGCGCCCCGCGCGTGGAGGAGGGCCCCGCCGGGCGGGTGCGCGTGCACGGCCCGGTCGAGCTGCCGGACCTGCTGCCCGAGCACGACCTGGTCGTCGTCGCCTGCCCGCTGACCGACGCCACCCGCGGCCTCGTGGACGCCGCCTTCCTCGCGGCCCTGCCCGACGGGGCCCTGCTCGTCAACGTGGGCCGCGGGCCCGTCGTGGACACGGACGCCCTCCTCGCGGAGGTCCGCACGGGCCGCCTGCGCGCGGCGCTCGACGTGACCGACCCCGAGCCGCTGCCGCCCGGTCACCCGCTGTGGACGACCCCCGGCGTGCTCGTGACCCCGCACGTGGGCGGCAACACGACCGCCTTCCGTCCCCGCGCCCTCGCCCTGCTGCGCGAGCAGCTGCAGCGCACCGTCTCCGGTGCGCCGCTGCTCAACGTGGTGCGAGCGGGGCGGGACGCGCCGCGGGGCTGAGCGCGGCGTCGTAGCGGCGCAGCACCAGCTCCACCAGCTCCGGGTGCGGGCCCATCGGCTCGGCGACCGCGTCCGCGCCCGCCGCGGCCAGCCGCGCCGAGAACACCCCCGGCGCGAGCAGGTAGCTGGCCACCGCCACCCGGCCGGCGCCCCCCGCGCGGGCGGTCGCCACCGCGTCGGCCACGGCCGGCTCCTGCGCGGACAGGAACCCCGAGCGCACCGGCCGCCCCGTCGCCGTCGCCAGCAGCGACACCGCCCGCTCGACGTCGGCGCGGGCCCGCTCGTCCGAGGACCCGGCCGCGGCCAGCACCAGCGCCAGCGACGGGTCGTCCAGGCCGTCCGGGCCCAGCGCCTCGCGCAGGCGCTCCACGAGCACGCCCGTGACCTCCGCACCGGGCCCCAGCGCCTCCGCGGCCACCGCCGTGCCGCCCGAGGCGGCCACGGCCCGGGCGATGTCGACCCGCACGTGGTAGCCGGTGGACAGCAGCAGCGGCACGACGACGCTCGCCCGGCCCGCCGCGGCCAGGTCGCCGACCACCGCGTCCAGCTCCGGCTCCTGCACGTCCACGTGCGCGGCCAGCACCTCCACGCCGGACCGGCGCTCGCGGACGGCGGCCCGCAGCCGCTCGACGGTCTCGTGCCCGGCGCGCGAGCGCGTGCCGTGGCTGCAGGCGACCAGGACGGGGAGGTCGGGTGCGCCGCTCACGCGCCCACCTCCCGCGCACCGGGCACCGGGGCGTCGGTGGGGGCCGGCACGTCGTCCGGCACGTCGTCGGGCAGCACGTCCAGGCGGTAGCCCCGCTTGACGAGCGTGCGCACGAGGTCCGGGCGGGGCAGCGCCCCGCGCAGGCGCGCGACCGTCACCTCGACGGCGTGCGTGTCCGCGGCCGAGGGCAGCTCCGCCAGCAGCTCCTCGCGGGTGACGACCGCGCCGCCGGCCAGCGCCAGGCGCCGCAGCACCGCCAGCGGGCCGGGCGCCAGCTCCAGCAGCTCCTCGCCGAGCACGGCCGCCTGGGCGCGCAGCTCCAGGACCCCGTGCGGGGTCCGCACCCGCGCCAGGGGGTGCTCGGCCAGGTGGGCGGTCACCGTGCGCAGCAGCGCCCCCAGGCGCCAGCGGTCCGGCACGAGGGGGTCCACACCGGCCGCGCGCAGCGGCTCGGCGGTGACGTCGCCCACCGCGCACGCCACGACGCCCTCCCGGAACCCGGCCAGCAGCTCGCGCTCGCGCCCGGCCTCCGCCGCGGCGTGCAGCAGGGCGGCGGCGCCGGGGGCGCTGGTGAACGTCACCGCGTCCAGGCGCCGGCAGGCGACGGCCTCGACGAGGCGCTGCACGGCCTGCGGGTCCTCCGGCGGCAGCCAGCGGTACACGGCGACGCCCCGCACGCGGGCGCCGGCGTCCACGAGCGGCTGCAGCTGGTGCTCGTCCGCCGCGCCGTGCAGCTGCACGACGACCGAGCGGCCCGCGACGCCCTGCGCGACGAGGTGCTCGACGGCCTCGGCGGTCTGCTCGGAGGACGCCGACCACTCCTCCCGCAGCCCGTTGGCGCGGATGACGCCCGTCGCCTTGGGGCCGCGGGCGAACACCCGCGAGCGGCCGAGGACCTCCAGCAGCGGACCGGCCAGGCCCGCCGCGTCCGCGGCCTCCACCCACCCGCGCAGACCGATCCCCGTGGTGACGAGGACGAGGTCCGGCGGGTCCGCGATGACGTCGCGGGTGTCGGCCAGCAGCTGCGCGTCCTCGCTGAGCGGGACGATGCGCATGGTCGGGGCGTGCAGCACCCGGGCTCCCTTGCGCTCGAAGGTGGCGATCATGTCGTCGGAACGGCGGTCGCTCGTCACGCCGATGGTGACGCCGAGCAGCTGCCGCACGTCGGCGGCGGTCCCGGCGCGGGGCGGTGCGGAGGTGTCGCTCACGACCCGTGACCGTAGGCGACGGGGAGGACTCCCGTCAGGTGGTGCCCCGGGCCGGGCAGCAGCTCGTCGGCCAGGTCCACGACCGGACCCACGACGATGACGGCGGGGGAGCGGACCCCGCGCGCGGCCGCGACGGCGGCGATCTCGGACAGGGGCGCGGTCGTCGTGCGCTGCTGCGGCGTCCAGCCGCGCTCGACGACGGCGACCGGGGTCGCCGGGTCCTTGCCGTGGGCGACGAGGTCCGCGGCGAGCCGCGGCAGGGCCGCGACGCCCATCATCAGCACGAGCGTGCCGTCGAGCCGGGCCAGCCCGGCCACGTCGACCCCGCGGTCGACACCGCGGTCGACCCCGCCGTCGCTCGCGGTCGCCGCGTCGCAGGTGTGGGCGGACACGACGGTGACGGACCGGGCGACGCGGCGGTGGGTGACGGGCACGCCGGCGGCGGCCGGGACGGCGAAGGCGCTCGTCACGCCGGGCACGACCTCGACCTCGACGCCGGCCTCGCGGCAGGCCAGGACCTCCTCGCCGCCACGGCCGAACACGTACGGGTCGCCGCCCTTGAGGCGCACCACGTGCCGGCCGGTGCGCGCGGCCTCCACCAGCAGGCGGTTGATCTCCTCCTGCGGGACGGGGTGGTGGTCGGGGGTCTTGCCGACGTCGACGACCTCCACCTCGGGGTCCAGCTCCGCCAGCACGGCCGTGGGCGCGAGGCGGTCGACGACGACGAGGTCGGCCTCGGCCAGCGCCCGCCGTCCGCGCAGGGTCAGCAGGTCCGGCTCGCCGGGCCCACCGCCGACGAGGGTGACGCGCCCGGCGCCCGGACGCTGCCGGCGCAGGGGGAGCGCCCCGGTGTCCAGCAGCCGGCCCAGCGCCTCGCGCAGCCGGCGCGCCCGGCGGGGGTCGCGCCCGGCGGTGACGGAGACGACCACCTCGCCGCCGACCTCGCTGCCGATCCCGCCGCCGGTGAGCGGACGGCGGACGACCGCGGGGGTCCAGGCGGAGGACGCGGCCGCGTCGTCGGCACGCACGCACCAGGTGCGCCGCGCCTCGGCGGCCGCGGCCAGCGCGGAGTCCGTGGCGGGATCGCCGGTGGCGGTGTGCACCAGCCACGCGCCCTCGACGTCGGCGGGCACGGCCTCGCGCGCCTCCCAGCGCGCGCCGGCGTCCGCGCGCACCAGGTCGGCGAGGTCCTCGCAGACGGCCGGGGCGACCACGACGACGTCGGCGCCGGCGGCCACCAGGTCCGCGGCGCGGCGGGCGGCCACCGGCCCGCCGCCGGCCACCAGGACCCGGCGGCCGGTGACGTCCAGGTGCAGCGGGTACACCTACACCTCCACGCTGACGCGGCCGGCGGTGTCCACCCGGCAGGGGTGCACGCGCAGCGGCGCGCAGTCCCCCGAGGACTCCCCGCTCGCCAGGTCGAAGGCGTTCAGGTGCAGCGGGCACACGACGACGCGCTCGTCGATCTGCCCGTCGGCCAGCGGCCCGCCGGCGTGCGGGCAGGCGGCCTGCACGGCGCTGACGCGGCCGCTGCGGTGGCGGAAGACCGCGACCTGCTGCCCGGCGACGGCGAAGGCGCGGCCCTCGCCGGGCGGGATCTCCTCCAGGGAGCAGACGTCGTGCGCGCTCGTGGTGCTGGTCACCGGGGACCTCCCGTGCTGGTGGTGGGCTCGGCGGAGGAGTTGGAGTGCACGTCGGGGACGAGCCCGCCCGGGGCGCCGGCCGGGCGCCGCGGCACCAGCGGCAGGTCCACGAGCGGCAGCGCGGTGCGGAACTGCCCGGGCGTGACGGGCTGCTCGCCCTCCTGCCACGGGTCGCGGTAGGCGTCGACGGTGGCCTGCAGGCGCTCGTCGAGACCGGCGACCATCCCGTCGGAGTCGTCGACGAGGACCGCCCGCACCCGTTCGAGCCCCATGCGGGGCACGAACTCGTACGTGCGCTCCAGCCAGTTCCCCCACTCGCGGTAGAACTGGATGAACCGGCCGGTGAGGGCGATGACCTCCTCGGGGGAGTCCACCGTGGCGAGCAGGTCCGCCTTGCGCACCGAGGCGCCCGCGGCACCGCCGACGTAGACCTCCCACCGGCCGCCGCCGACGGCCACCACTCCGACGTCCTTGACGTACGCCTCGGCGCAGTTGCGCGGGCAGCCGACGACGCCGAGCTTGAGCTTGGCGGGCGTCTCGATGCCCTGGAACCGCGTCTCGAGGTCGATGCCGAGCTGGGTGGAGTTCCCGAGGCCGAACCGGCAGAAGTCGGTGCCCACGCAGGTCTTCACCGTGCGGAAGCTCTTGCCGTAGGCGTACCCGGACGGCATGCCGAGGTCCTTCCAGACCTTCGGCAGGTCCTCCTTCTTGACGCCCAGCAGGTCGATGCGCTGACCACCCGTCACCTTGATCATCCCGACGTCGTACTTGTCGGCGACGTCGGCGATCTTCCGCAGCTGGTCGGCGGTGGTCACACCGCCCTTCATCTGCGGCACCACGGAGAACGTGCCGTCGCGCTGGATGTTCGCGTGCACGCGGTCGTTGATGTAGCGACCGTCGCGCTCGTCCTCGACGCTGTCCGGCCACATCATCCGCAGCAGCGAGGTGAGACCCATCTTCGACTTCGCGTCCTCCTCCCCGCCCGGGGCCAGCGCGCGGAACACCGCCGACACCGACCGCAGCCGCTGGGCGCGGACCGCCTCCACGAGCTCGGGCTTGGCCATCGGGATCCCCGGCACGTACCACTTCGCGGACTCGTCGACGGTCAGCGCGCCGCCGGCCGCCCACGCGGTGATCTGCTCGACGACCGTCGTGCAGGACCCGCAGCCCTTGCCCGCCCTCGTCCTCGCCATGACGGCCGTGATCGACGTGCAGCCGTCCTCGACGGCGTCGACGATGGTGCCCTTGGTGACCCCGTTGCAGTTGCAGACCTGGGCGGAGTCGGCCAGCTCGGCGACCCCGACGTCCTCCGACGGCGTCCCGAGGTCGAACAGCAGCGCGGTGCGCTCCTCGGGCAGCGGCAGCGCCTGGTCGAACGCCTGCTGCAGGAACGACGTCTTGCGCACGTCGCCCAGCATCGTGGCGCCGACGAGGCGGCCGTCGCGGATCACCACGTTCTGGTAGACGCCGCGGTGCGGTTCGGAGAACACCACGAACTCGTCGTCCTCGGTCTCCGGTCCGGGCAGGCCCATCTGCACGACGTCGACCCCGGCGACCTTGAGCTTCGTGGCGGTGCGCGAGCCGTGGTACTCCGCGTGCGGGTCGGCGCCGGTGAGGTGGTCGGCGAGGACACCGGCCTGCTCCCACAGCGGCGCGACCAGCCCGTAGGTCTGCCCCCGGTGCTGCACGCACTCGCCGATGGCGTAGACGCCGTCGGCGCAGCTCATCCGGTCGTCCACGACGACACCGCGCTCGACGGTGAGCCCCGAGCGCAGCGCCACCTCGGTGGAGGGGCGGATGCCGGCGGCGACGACCACGAGGTCGGCGTCCAGGACGGTGCCGTCGGGCAGATCCACGCCCTCCACCCGCTCCGTGCCCATCAGGCCGCGGGTCCGCACCCCGGTGTGCACGCGGATGCCGAGGGCCTCGACGCTGCGGCGCAGCACCTTCCCGGCCTCGGCGCCCAGCTGCTGGTTCATCAGGTGCGGCGGCGAGTGCACCAGGTCGACCTGGACGCCGTGGGTGGCGAGGCCGTGCGCGGCCTCCAGGCCGAGGAGGCCGCCGCCGATGACGACGGCGCGGCGGTGCGTGCGCGCGGCCGTCAGCAGGGCGCGGGTGTCGTCCAGGGTGCGGAAGGAGAACACGCCCTCCAGCAGGGAGCCGTCGAGGCGGTGGGTGCCCTCCATGCGGGGGATGAACGGGGTCGACCCGGTGGCCAGCACGCAGACGTCGTACGGCGTCTCCGTCCCGCGCGCGTCGACGACGACCCGCGCGTGGGTGTCGATCCGCTCGACGGCCACCCCGGCGCGCAGGTCGATGCCGTTCTCGGTGTACCAGGCCAGGGAGTTGAGGTAGATGCCCTCCTCGTCCTGCTCACCGGCCAGCACGTGCGACAGCATGATCCGGTTGTAGTTGCCGTAGGGCTCGGCGCCGAACATCGTGACGTCGAACTGCTCGGCGCCACCGCGCTCCAGGACCTCCTCGACGGCGCGGGCGCCGGCCATGCCGTTGCCGACGACGACGAGGCGCCGCTTGCGCGTGCGCTGCGCGGGGACCCCGGCGGTGCGGGTGCCGGTGGTGCTGCTGGTGACGCTCACGCTTCAGACCTCCACGAGACCCAGGTCGACGACGAGCGTGCCGCTGACGCCCTCGGGGGCGGCGACGCGCACCTCGACCGTCGAGGGGGCCTCGATGTCCTCGACGATCCTCAAGCTCACGTGGACGGCGCCGAGCGCGCCGATGGGGAACCAGCGCATCGGCACCCCGTCCCGGAACAGGACGGCCGACACCAGCTCCGCGGTGGAGTTCCCGCCGCGGAAGTAGACCGCCTGGGCGCGGGCGCCGTCGGGCACGGTGTAGACGGGCAGTCCCTCCAGCGGGACCGGCTTCTCCAGCCCGGCCCCGGTGAAGGGGTGGGCGCCTTGCAGGAAGCGGGGGGTCGACGTCACGGGGTGCTCCTCCGGGTCGGGGCTGGCGCCCGGTGCGCCGGAGCGCACCGGGCGGTCGGGCCGGTCAGATGGCGGTGCCGGCGAAGCGGCTGCTGCGCCCGCGGACGTAGACCGCCCACGTGATCGCGGCGCACAGGACGTAGAAGCCGATGAACACCACCAGGGCGGGGGCCAGGGACCCGAACTCCGTGATCGAGGTGGCGAAGACGCGCGGGATGATGAAGCCGCCGTAGGCGCCGATGCCCGCCGCGATGCCGATGCAGGCGGCCGCCTGCCGCTTGGCCAGGGTCATCGCCGCGCGGTCCTCCTGGTCCACACCGGCGCGGAAGATCGCGGGGATCATCCGGTAGATGGAGCCGTTGCCGACCCCGCTGGCCACGAACAGCAGCAGGAAGCAGGCGAAGAACGCGGCGAAGCTGCCGAGCGACAGGGACGCGATGACGCCCACCGCACCGACCGCCATGACGAGGTAGGAGGCGATGCTGATGCCGCCACCGGACACCCTGTCGGACAGGCGACCGCCGTAGGGGCGGGCGAGGGAGCCGACGAGCGCGCCGAGGAAGGCCAGCGTCAGCGGCACCTGCGGCAGGCCGACGAACCCCCAGTCGAAGGTCACCTGCGGGAACTGCTGCTGGATGAGGGTGGGGAAGACGCCCGCGTAGCCGATGAACGAGCCGAACGTCCCGATGTACAGGAAGGAGATGACCCAGGTGTGCTTGTTGCGCACCGCCGCCGCGTAGCCGCCGAAGTCCGACTTCGCCGACGACAGGTTGTCCATGAACCGCCAGGCCAGCACGGCGGAGAGGACGGCGAGCGGGATGACCATGAGACCGGCGCGGTCGAGGGCCAGGCCGCCGCCGACGACGACGGCGACCGGGACGACGAGCTGCACGACGGCCACGCCGAGGTTGCCGCCCGCGGCGTTGAGGCCGAGCGCGGCGCCCTTCTCGCGCTCGGGGAAGAAGAACGAGATGTTCGCCATGCTGCTGGCGAAGTTCCCGCCCCCGACACCGGCGGTGGCGGCGACGAGGACCATGACCCAGAAGGGGGTCTGGGGGTTCTGCACGACGATCGCCAGGCCCGCGCAGGGCACGACGAGCAGCAGCGCGGAGATGATCGTCCAGTTGCGGCCGCCGAAGCGCGGCACGGCGAAGGTGTAGGGGAAGCGCAGCGTCGCGCCGACCAGGTTCGGGACGGCGATGAGCCAGAACACCTGGTTCGTCGTCAGGTTGAAGCCGGCGTCGCCGAGGCGGGGTGTGACGATCGTCCACAGCTGCCACACGGAGAAGCCGAGGAACTCCGCGAAGATCGACAGCCAGAGGTTGCGGCGCGCGGCGGGGCGTCCGGTGGAGCGCCACTGCTGGGCGTCCTCGGGGTCGTAGTGGTCGACCCAGCGCCCGGGACGGGGGTTGGTGATCGTTCCGAGCGCGTCGCGCTCCTCGGTGACGGCCATCGCGGTGACTCCCTGGGTCGGTCCGGGGCGGGCGGTGGTGGGGTGGTGCTGCCTGCGGTCGACGCTAGGCGCGTCGTGTTACCGGCCGTGTCCACCGGTGTTTCGCGGGTGGCACGGTGTCCTCACGGGCGGGTCACCGGCGTGTGAGGGCGGGCGCGTCAGTAGACGTCGCGCAGGTAGCGCTTGTCGGCGGCGAGCTGCTTGAGCCGGTCGGCCGCCTCCTGCTCCCCGAGGCCGCCGTGGCGCTCGGCCACCGTGCGCAGCGCGGCGTCCACGTCCGCGGCCATCCGGCGGGCGTCCCCGCACACGTAGAGGTGGGCGCCGTCCTCGACCCACCGCCACAGCTGCTCGCCGTGCTGCAGCACGCGGTGCTGGACGTAGGTCTTCTCCTCGGCGTCGCGGGAGAAGGCCAGCGAGAGCCGGGTGAGGACGCCGTCCTGGCGCAGGCCCTCCAGCTCCTCGCGGTAGAGGAAGTCGGTGGCCGAGCGGCGGTCGCCGAAGAACAGCCAGTTGCGGCCGGGGTGCGCGAGCGCGCGGCGCTCGTGCAGGAAGGCGCGGAAGGGAGCGACGCCGGTGCCGGGGCCGATCATGACGACGGGGGCCGACGGGTCGTCGGGCAGGCGGAAGTGCCCGGCGCGCTGCACGAACACCCCGACGTCCGGTGCGCCGGGCCTCGAGCAGCGGTCGGCCAGGAAGGTGGAGCAGACGCCTCCGCTGGGCCGCCCGCCGCGCTGCCAGCGGGTGACGCCGACGGTGAGCTCGACCCGGCGCGGGTCGACGGCGGGGGAGGAGGAGATGGAGTACTGCCGCGGCTGCAGCCGCTTCAGGGCCCGCTGCAGCGCCTCGGGGTCGACCCCCCGCTGCCGGACGCGGTGGGCCCGCAGCACGTCCGCGACCACCGGGCCGTGCCCGGAGCGGTCCGCGCCGGGGCTGGCGCCGAGCAGGTGCAGCAGGTCGTCGCCGACGCGGCGCAGGTCGAGGTGGCCCGTGGCGGCGTCCCACCAGCTCGTCTCCCCGGCCCCGTCGAGCAGCACGGTGGCGTCGTGCGGCAGGCCGGCGGCGGCGAGGAACTCCGCCACGTCCTCCTCGCTGTTGCGGGGCCACACGCCGAGGGAGTCGCCGGCGCGGTACTCGACGTCCTCGGGCAGCTCGAAGCCGAAGCGGTGCACCTCCTTCGTGGACCCGGGCCCGCTGAGCAGCTCGTCGAGCACGAGCGGTGCGCCCACGGGGGCGGCCCGCGTCCCGCGCCCGGCGCGTCGCCGGCCCGTGTCGAGGCCGTCGGCCGGGCGCTGGGCCGGCACGCGCGGCGCGGTGCGCGCGCCGCCCGCCCCGCCCGCCCCGTCGCTCGCGCCGTCGAACGCGGCCGACAGGCGGTCCACGACGGTGCGGAACCAGCCGTCCGCCTTGGCGTCCTCGCCCGGCTCGCAGTCCACGCGGTCGGCGAGGCGGGCGGCGCCGAGCTCCGCGAGGCGCGCGTCGAGGCGGCGGCCGTGCCCGCAGAAGTCGGCGTAGCTGGAGTCGCCGAGAGCGAGGACGGCGTAGCGGGTGCCGTCCAGGCGGGGGGCGTCGGGCGCGGCGAGCGCGGACCACAGCGACTCGCCGTTGTCGGGGGCGCCGCCGTCGCCGAAGGTGCTGGTGACGACCAGCACGGTGCCCGCCTCGCGCAGCGAGGCCGGGTCCACCGCGTCCATCTCGTGCAGCTCGACGTCGAAGGCGTCCCGTTCGCGCAGCTCCTGCGCGACCGCGTCCGCCCGCTCCTGCGCGGTGCCGGTCTGCGAGGCCCACAGCACGCTGACGCGCGGGCGCGCCGCGCTGCCCGCGCCGCCCGCGTCGTCGCCGGCGCGGGAGAACATCCCGGCCAGCAGACCGTCGACCCAGGCCCGGACGGTGCCCTCGAACGGCGCGGACGACGGCAGCACCGGCACGCCCACCACCCCCTCGCGGCGGCGTCCGGCGACCAGCCCGTCCAGGTAGGCGCGCTGCACCTCGTCCAGGTCCGGTTCGCCGGTGCGGGTCTGGCGCGGGACCGCGACCGCCTGCGCGGCAGGGGTGGCCGGTGGCCGCGGGCGGGGTCCGACGCGGGTCAGGCGCACCGCGGCGACCTTGAACTCCGGCTGGAAGGAGACGGGGTCGACGGCGTCGTTGGTGACGGCGTTGACCGCCAGGTCCTCGCCGAAGGTGTCGTTCCAGTGGAACGGGGCGAAGCAGGACCCGGGCCGCACCCGGTCGCTGGGGCGGGCGGGCAGCACGGCGCGCCCGCGCCGGGAGGCGACCTCGACGAGGTCGCCGGCCTGCACGTCGAGCGCCCGCGCGTCGTCGGGGTGCAGCTCGAGGAACGGCTCCGGGTCCAGCTTGGTGAGCTTGTCGACCTTGCCCGTCTTGGTCATGGTGTGCCACTGGTGCTGCAGGCGGCCCGTGCTCAGGACGAACGGGTGCTCGTCGTCCGGCAGCTCGGCGGGGTCGGCGTGCGGGCGGGGCAGGAACTGCGCCCGGCCGTTCGGGGTCGCGAAGCGGAAGCCGTCGTCCTCGCGGTAGCGGACGGGGTTGCGCCGGCCCGCCCCGGGCGGGCACGGCCACTGGACCGGCCCCTCGCGCAGCGCCTCGTAGGTGACGCCGCGCAGGTCGTAGCCCGTCTGCGGGTTCGCGAAGCGGCGGATCTCGTCGAACACCTCCTCCGAGGACGAGTAGTCGAACGCGTCGCCGTACCCGAGGGCCGTGGCGACGCGGGCGATGAGCAGCCAGTCCGGCAGGGCGTCGCCGGGGGGGTCGGCGGCCTGGGGGAGCAGGGTGAGCGTGCGCTCGGAGTTCACCGTGACGTAGGTGGACTCCGCCCACAGGGCGGCGGGCAGCAGCACGTCGGCGTGCGCGGTGGTCTCGGTGTCGGCGAACGCGTCCTGGCAGACGACCAGCTCCGCCGCGGCCAGCCCGTCGAGCACGGTGCGGCGGTTGGCGACCGACGCGACGGGGTTGGTGCACACGATCCAGCAGGCCTTGACGTCCCCGTCGGCCATGCGCCGGAACATGTCGACGGTGCCCGAGCACACGTCGGTGCGCAGGGTCCCGGGGGCGAGCCCCCAGACGTCCTCGACGAAGGCGCGGTCGGCGTCGACGAGCACGGAGCGCTGCCCCGGCAGCCCGGGCCCCATGTACCCCATCTCCCGCCCGCCCATGGCGTTCGGCTGCCCGGTGAGGGAGAAAGGGCCGCTGCCCCGGCGCCCGACGGCGCCCGTGGCCAGGTGCAGGTTGCACAGCGCGTTGGTGTTCCAGGTGCCGTGGGTGCTCTGGTTCAGCCCCATCGTCCAGCACGACATCCAGTTCCCGGACTCGCCGATCCAGCGGGCGGCGGTGCGCAGGTCCTCCTGCGCCACGCCGGTGATCGCGCTGACGACGTCCGGCGGGTACTCGGCGACCAGCTCCTCGACCGCCTCCCAGCCGTCGGTCCAGCGCTCGACGAACTCCCGGTCCACGTGCCCGGCCTCGACGACGAGGTGCAGCAGGCCGTTGAGCAGCGCGAGGTCGGTGCCGGGGCGGACCTGCAGGAACAGGTCGGCCGCGTCGGCGGTCGCGGTGCGGCGGGGGTCGACGACGATCAGCTTCGCGCCGGCCCTGACGCGGTCCACCATCCGCAGGAAGAGGATCGGGTGGCAGTCGGCCATGTTGGCGCCGGTGACGAGGAACGTGTCGGCGTGGTCGAAGTCGTCGTAGGACCCGGGCGGACCGTCCGCGCCCAGCGACGTCTTGTAGCCGGTCCCGGCGCTGGCCATGCACAGCCGCGAGTTCGACTCCACGTACCGGGTCCGCAGGTAGCCCTTGGCCAGCTTCGTCGCCAGGTACTGCGCCTCCAGCGACATCTGCCCCGACAGGTAGACGGCGACGGCGTCGGGGCCGTGCTCGTCCACGACGGCGCGCAGGCGGTCCGCGACCTGCTGCACCGCGTCGTCGAGAGCCACGGGCACGGCCGGCCCACCGCGCTCGGCGCGCACGTGCGCGCGTTCCAGGCGGCCACCGGCGCGCATCATCTCCGCGTGCGTGGCGCCCTTGGTGCACAGGCGCCCGGCGTTGGCGGGGTGCTGCTTGTCGCCGGACACCTTCGTGACCCGCCGCCGCCCCGTGGCCGGGTCCACCTCGACGTCGACGAGCACCCCGCAGCCCACGCCGCAGTAGGAGCACGACGAGCGCACCGCGGTGCCCGGGCGGCCCAGCACGGGCAGCGCCGTCCGGCCCGCCGGCTCCGCCGCCGCTGACACCGGTCCCGCTGCGCTCACGCCGCCAGTGCAGCGCACCGCTGTTTCGCCGCGGTGTCCCGTCCGTGTCGGCGGTGTCCCGTCCGTCTCACAGGCCCCCGCGTCGTGCGTGAGGCCCCCGGCGCGAGGTCCCGCGGGGGCGCTCAGCGCTCCCGCCGGGACGCCGTCCCCCCCTGCGCGCCGGGGGTCCGGCCGGTGCTGACCAGCTCGCGGGCCACGTCGTGCAGCCGCGTGTTGGTGTCCTGCGACACCCGCGACAGCAGCCGGAAGGCCTGCTGGCCGTCCAGGCCGTAGCGCTCCATGAGGATGCCCTGCGCCTGCCCGATGACGGTGCGGGTGCCCATGCCCTCGCGCAGCTGCTCCTCGCGCTGGGCCGAGGACAGCGCCACGGCCACCTGCGCGGCCAGGACGTGGGCGCGGTGCACGGCGTCGGCGTCGAAGGCGCCCGTGCTCGTGCCGTAGAGGTTGAGGGCGCCCAGCTGGTCGTCGTCGGTGAACAGCTGGAAGGCCAGGGCGCTGCGCGCGGGGGTGGCGGCGACCACGCGGGCGGCCCAGTCGGGGTGCTCGCGGTCGCTCGCCAGGTCGGGCACGTGCACCAGCTCGCGCTCGCGCAGGGCGCGCAGGCACGGGCCCTGCCCGGTCTCGTACTGCAGGGCGTCGGCCCGCTCCACCCAGGACGTGGTGCTGACGGGCGTGCGGGTGCGCCCGCGGCGGTCGTGCAGGGTCACGCTCACGCCCGCCGCGGCCGGCACGTGCTCGGCGACCAGCCCCACGGCGCGCTCCAGGGTCGGCTGCACGCCCTCCTCGGCGAGCAGCGCCCGCGCCGCCCGCGGCACCCAGCGCAGGACCCCGCCCGCGCCGTCCACCGCGCCGTCCACCGCGCCGTCCGCGCCGTCCGCCACGTCGCTCGCCACGTCGCCCCCCTCCGCCGGCCGCCCTGCTGCAGCCCCCGGTCACCCTGCCACAGCGCTCGGGCGCGGGCGGGGCGCTCGCGGCGCCCGGCGCGCTCAGGGCCGCGGCACCGCCGCCAGCTCCGCCCAGACGGTCTTGCCGTCGCCCTCGGCGCTGACGCCCCACGCGTCGGCCACCGCCTCGACGATGCCCAGCCCCCGCCCGCCGAGGGCGTCCTCGTCGGCGTGCCGCTCGCGCGGGTGGCGGGTGGAGCGGTCGCGCACCGACAGCGTCAGCCGGCCCGCGTCGCGGTCCAGGCGCAGGCCGACCACGGCCTCGCCCTCGGTGTGCACCAGGGCGTTCGTCACCACCTCGCTGAGGACCAGCTCCGCCTCGTCCAGGACGTGGCCGACCTCCCAGGCGCTCAGCGCGGTGCGCAGGAAGGCCCGGGCCTGCGCCACCGCGCGCACGTCCCCCGGCAGCGGCAGCGAGGCCTCCTGGACGTCCGCGGTGGCGCCGCGGTACTCCAGCACGAGCATCGCCGCGTCGTCGTCCAGGCGGTGCGGGATGCCCGCCATGATCTTGTCGGCGAGCGCCTCGGACCCCTCCTCGGCGGCACCGGCCAGGCTGGCGCGCAGGGCGTCCACCCCGGCGCCGAGCTGGTCGGCGCGCGACTCCACCACGCCGTCGGTGTAGAGGACCACCGTGCTGCGCCCGCGCAGCCGGTGCACGGCGGTGGCGTAGGTGGCCTCCGGGTCCACCCCCAGCGGGGGGCCGGGGTCGACGGCGGCCTCGCGCAGGCCGTCCTCGTCGGCCACGAGCGGGACGGGGTGCCCGGCCGAGGCCACCGTCAGCGTCCCCGCCTCCAGGTCCAGGCGCGCCAGGCAGCAGGTGGCGAACAGCTCGTCGGCCTGCTCCAGCAGCAGCCGGTTGGTGCGCTCCAGCGCCGCCGCGGGGCCGTGGCCCTCGGACACGTACGCGCGCACCGCCGTCCGCAGCTGGCCCATGAGGCCCGCTGCCGTCGTGCTGTGCCCCTGCACGTCGCCGATGACGAAGACGGCGTCCCCGTCCAGCGCGACGGCGTCGTACCAGTCGCCGCCCACCTCGGCGCCCACGACGGCCGGCTGGTAGCGCACCGCCACGTCGACGCGGTCCAGGACGGGCAGCCGCTGGGGGAGCAGCCCGCGCTGCAGGGCCCGCGCCAGCTCGGTGAGGGCGTCCACCGAGCGGGCGAGGTTCTCGCGCGCCGCGCGCTCGGCGTCCAGCAGCTGCGCCCGCTCCAGCGCGAGCGCCACCTGCGCGGCGACGCTGCGGAACAGCTCGACGTCCTCGCCGCCGGGGTCGGGCCCGGTCGCGCCGGACCCCTCGTCCCAGCCGACCTCCAGCGCGCCCAGGACCCGCCCGCCCCGGTCCACGAGCGGGACGGCGAGCGCCCCGGCGGACCCGCGCCCCGGGTCGGGACCCACGACGACGGGCGCCGCCCCGGCCGCGGCGCGGGCCGCGGCCGTGGGGGCGTCCAGCGGCACGGCCGCCCCGGCGCCCTCGCGCGCCGGAGGGTGCGCGCGGGCCAGCAGCAGGCCGCGACCGGCGTCCAGCAGGTGCAGCGCCGCCCACGCGCACCCGGCGGCCTCGGCGACGGCGCGGGGCACGCGCGCGCCGATGTCGGAGGTGGTCGCGCTGCGCGAGAGCAGCGCGGTGATCGACTGCAGCAGGGCCGTGCGGCGGGCGGCGGCCGCGGCGGCGGCCTCGCGGTCCTCGGCCAGGCGCCGGGCGTTCTGCTGCTCGCCCAGCAGCAGCGCGCCGTCCACCGCGATGCCGGCTCCGCGCGCCGCCGTGACGGCCGCGGCCTCGGCGTCGGCGTCGAAGCGGCCCGGCTCGCGGTGCCCGAACAGCAGCGCGCCGATGACGCGCCCGCCGGAGGACGTGACGGGGACGGCGAGGTAGCTGCGCACACCGAGGTGGTGCGCGGGCAGCCCGCCGGTGGAGCCGTGGCCGAAGCGGGGGTCGGCGGTGACGTCGTCCACCCGCACGGGGTCGGCGCCCGTGAAGGTGGGGGCGAACAGCGGGGTGTGGCGCACGGGCTCGGCCGTGGGGAACTGCGCGGGGTCCGCGCCCGCCAGCGTGAACAGGTCCAGCCGCTCCCCGCGGTCGTCGCGGTCGTGGTAGAAGAACGCGCCGAAGTCGGCGCCGGTCAGCTCCGTGGCCGCCACCGTGGCGGCGTGCAGGAGCGCACGCAGGTCCCGGCCGTGGCGCAGGGACAGCGTCGTCATGTCGAGGAGCGTCTGGTGCTCCGCAC
The DNA here is from genome assembly GCF_050871905.1 of Kineococcus haloalkalitolerans. Classification (NCBI taxonomy): domain Bacteria; kingdom Bacillati; phylum Actinomycetota; class Actinomycetes; order Kineosporiales; family Kineosporiaceae; genus Kineococcus; species Kineococcus haloalkalitolerans. The sequence continues at coordinate 32,892 of NZ_JBJLSH010000036.1, read as the reverse complement.
GGCGGTCGACCACGCCTAGAGACTACGACGAGTTGCTAGATGAGACTGTGCGTGAGCACCACGCGGTCAGGTCGACTCGCCCACCACCAGCCGGTGCGCCACGGTCCGGCGCAGCGCCCCCGGTGCCCCCGGCTCCGGCGGGGACGCGTGCAGCGCCAGCACGAGGTCCAGCGCCTCCCGGGCGGCCGCGTCCACGTCCAGGGCGATGGTGGTCAGGCGCGGTGCGACGTAGGCGCCGATGCCCAGCCCGTCCACCCCCACCACCCGCACCTCGCCGGGGACGTCGGCGCCGGCCCGGCGCAGCGCGCGCAGCGCCCCCAGCGCCGTCACGTCGTTGAAGGCCACGACGGCGTCCGGGCGCCGGGAGCCCTCCAGCGCCGCCCGGCAGCCCTCCTCCCCGCCGGCCAGGTCCGCGGCCGCCACGCCCTGCCGCGCCAGCGGGACGCCGCGCGCGGCGAACGCGTCCAGGAACAGGCGCCCGCGCCGGCTGGGAGAGCGCCCCAGGTCCAGCAGGACCGGGCGCGCGGCCCCGCGCTCCAGCAGGTGCTCCACGGCGTCGGCGACCGCCGCCCGCATGTCCAGCTCCACCCGCCCGCGCCCGCCGCGCACCTCCTGCGGGTCGATCTCCACCAGCGGCAGCGGCGCGGCGCCGGTGACGTCCTCGGGGAAGGAGGAGCCGGTGAAGGCGATCGCCGCGTCCACGCGCGCGGCGAACGCCTCCAGCGCCCCCGGCGGGCCGCCGCCGTGCTCGGCGAGCACGACGTGCCAGCCGGCCCGCGCGGCCCGCTTGAGCACCGCCGAGGCCAGCTCCGGGTAGTACGGGTTGGCCAGGTCGCCCACCAGCAGGCCCAGCGTGCGGCTGGAGCGGCGCACCAGGTCGCGCCCGTAGCGCGAGGGCCGGTACCCCAGCCGCCGCGCCTGCTCCAGCACCCGCTCGCGGGTCCCGGCGCTGATGCCCGGCATCCGGTTCACCGCGCGGGTGACCGTCTGCCGGCTGACCCCGGCGGCGCGCGCGACGTCGTGGATCGTCACCGGGCGCGCCGCCGGGGACCCCGGCCCGGGCTCCGGGAGCCCCGGGTGGCCCGGGGTTCCCGGAGGCTCGGGGAGCACCCTCAGTCCCGCAGGTCCAGCCACGCCACCTGCTCGGCGGTCAGCTCCACCCGCAGCGCGGACAGCGACCAGCGCAGCTCGGTGACGCTGCGCGGGCCCACCAGCGGGAACGTGGGGAACGGCTGGTGCAGGACGAACGCCAGCGCCACGGCTGTCGCCGGCACCCCCAGCTCGCGCCCCAGCTGCTCCGCGCGCCGCTTCCGCTCGAAGTTGGCGTCGCTGTAGTAGCAGCGCACCAGCTCCGGGTCGGAGCGGTCGGCCTCGTCGGCGCGGGCGAAGAACCCCCGCGCCTGCGAGGACCACGGCAGCAGGGCGAGCTGCCGCTCGGTCAGCCAGCGCTTGGACGCCTCGTCGGTGACGTGCTCGCAGCCGGCCCACGGCACGTCCAGCGCCTCGGCCAGCCCGAAGTGGTTGCTGAGCACGGTGAAACCCCGCTTGCCGTGCGCGGCGGCCCACGCGTTGGCCTCGTCCACGCGCGCCGGGCTCCAGTTGGAACCGCCGAACACGCTGATCCGCCCGGCGTCGGCGTGCTCGTTGAGGACGTCGACGAACTCCCCGACGGGCACGTCCGGGTTGTCGCGGTGCAGCATGTAGACGTCGGCGCGGTCGTGCTGCTGGTTCTCCAGCGACTCCAGCAGCTGCCGGGTCATCCCCTCGGGCGTGCACTCGGGGGTGTGCGCGCCCTTCATCACCGCGACCACCTCGTCGCGGACGCCGCGGTTGGCCATCCACTGCCCGAAGAGCTTCTCGTACCAGCCGTGGCCGTACCACCACGACGTGTCGAAGGTGTTCCCACCGGCCTCGAAGAACGCGTCGAACAGCGCCGAGGCGTGCGCCAGGTCGGGCTGGTTGTCCACGCCCATCACCAGGCGCGACAACGGCTTCCCGACACCCGCGACCTCGCCGTAGCGCATCGCGGAGCGGTCCACCTCCAGCGGCAGGCCCGACACCGTGGGGATCGGCGCGTCGTCGCGCTCGAAGGGGTAGCGCAGGCCCACGGCGGCGCGCCAGCGGTCCAGGACGCGCGCGGTGGCCAGGGAGTCCTCGGGGGTGAACTCGACCCGCTCGCCGGCGGCGGCGCGGGCCAGGGCGTCGGCCTCGCGCGCGTAGGGGCGGGCCGCGGGGTCGTCGCCGGGGAACTCCCACGCGCGGGGCTCCTCGCCGGCCACCCGCAGCTCGACGCGGCCGCCGCCGCGGAACGTCCACGGGTCGGTGACCGTCAGCACGCCGCGCGCGCCGGTGACCACCACGGACTCGGGGTCGGCCAGCCGCACGCCGGTGCGCACCGTCGCGGTGAGCCCGCCCGGGAACTCCAGGCGGGCGGCGGCGAACTCGTCCACGCCCGTCGGCCCGAGGGTCCCGACCGCGCGCAGCCCGGTGGGCTCGGCGCCGGCGATCGCGCACGCGTAGGTGACGGGGTACCCGCCGACGTCGAGGATCCCGCCGCCGGCCACGTCGACGTCGAACAGGCGCCCCTCGCGCCCGCCCGTGTCGAAGGAGAAGCTGGCGTCCACGTGCAGCAGCTCGCCGAGCGCGCCGGAGCGCACCAGGTCCAGGACGGTCCGGGTCTGCTCGTGGAAGCGGTACATGTACGCCTCGACGAGCGCGACCCCGGCCCGGCGGGCGGCGTCCACGACGGCCATCGTGCTGCCGTGGTTGGGCGTCAGCGGCTTCTCCACGAGCAGGTGCTTGCCGGCGCGCGCGGCCGCGACCGCCAGGCGCGCGTGCGCGGTGTGCACCGTGGCGACGTAGACGGCGTCCACGCCCGGGTCGGCCAGGACCTCCTCGTAGCCGCCCGCGCGCACCTCGCCGCCGGTCCCGGGCGCGAACTCCTCGGCGAAGGCGCGGGCGCGGGCCGGGTCCGAGCTGCCGACCGCGACGAGGCGGCCGCTGCGGCTGGCCGGCAGCTGGGAGGCGAACCGGCGCGCGATGGCGCCGGGGCCGAGCACGGCCCAGCGCAGGGCGGGCGGCTCGGGGGAGACGTCGGGGGAGACGTCGGCGGAGGACACGGGGGAGGACACGGCGGCTCCTGTGGCGGGTGACGGCCGTGAACGTTCACGGCCACCGGCGAGGGTAGGGACCGCGCGCACGGGAGCACAAGGGTGCGGGGCGCGTCGGCACGAGGGCGCGGGGAGCGTCGGGACCGCCGCCTACACTCGACCGGCGTGAGCCTCGAGACCCCCTCCCAGCACGCCCAGCACCCGGCCGCCGCTCCCGGGGTGGACATCAAGCCGCGCAGCCGGCAGGTCACCGACGGCCTGGAGGCGACGGCCTCGCGCGGCATGCTGCGCGCCGTCGGCATGGGCGACGAGGACTTCGCCAAGCCGCAGATCGGCGTCGCCTCCAGCTGGAACGAGATCACCCCCTGCAACCTGCCCCTGGACCGGCTCGCGAAGGCCGTCAAGGACGGCGTGCACGCCGCCCACGGCTTCCCGCTGGAGTTCGGCACGATCTCCGTCTCCGACGGCATCTCCATGGGCCACGAGGGCATGCACTTCTCCCTCGTCAGCCGCGAGGTCATCGCCGACTCCGTCGAGACCGTGATGAGCGCCGAGCGCCTGGACGGCTCGGTCCTGCTGGCCGGCTGCGACAAGTCGCTGCCCGGCATGCTGATGGCCGCCGCCCGCCTGGACCTGGCGAGCGTCTTCCTCTACGCCGGGACGATCCTGCCCGGGCGCGCCAAGCTGTCCGACGGCAGCGAGCGCGAGGTCACCCTCATCGACGCCTTCGAGGCCGTCGGCGCCTGCGCGCGCGGGCTGATGAGCCGCGAGGACGTCGACGTCATCGAGCGCGCGATCTGCCCGGGCGAGGGCGCCTGCGGCGGCATGTACACCGCCAACACGATGGCCGCGGCCGCCGAGGCGCTGGGCATGTCGCTGCCCGGCAGCGCCGCGCCGCCGGCCACCGACCGCCGCCGCGACGGCTTCGCCCGCCGCTCGGGCGAGGCCGTCGTCAACCTGCTGGCCAAGGGCATCACGGCCCGGCAGATCCTCACCAAGGAGGCGTTCGAGAACGCCATCGCCGTCGTCATGGCGCTGGGCGGCTCCACCAACGCCGTGCTGCACCTGCTGGCCATCGCCTACGAGGCCGAGGTGGACCTGACGCTGGACGACTTCGACCGGGTCGCGAGCCGCGTGCCGCACCTGGGCGACCTCAAGCCCTTCGGCCGCCACGTCATGGTGGACGTGGACCGCATCGGCGGCATCCCCGTCGTCATGCGCGCCCTGCTGGACGCCGGGCTGCTGCACGGCGACTGCCTGACGGTGACCGGGCGCACACTGGCGGAGAACCTCGCCGAGATCGCCCCGCCGGACGTCGACGGCGTCGTGCTGCGCGCGCTGGACGACCCGATCCACGCCACCGGCGGCATCACGGTCCTGCGCGGCAACCTCGCCCCGGGCGGGGCCGTCGTCAAGAGCGCCGGCTTCGACACCGACGTCTTCGAGGGCACCGCGCGCGTGTTCGAGCGCGAGCGCGCCGCGCTGGACGCGCTGGAGGACGGCACCATCGGCGCCGGCGACGTGGTGGTCATCCGCTACGAGGGCCCCAAGGGCGGGCCGGGCATGCGCGAGATGCTCGCCATCACCGGCGCCATCAAGGGCGCGGGGCTGGGCAAGGACGTGCTGCTGATGACCGACGGCCGCTTCTCGGGCGGCACCACGGGCCTGTGCGTGGGGCACGTGGCGCCCGAGGCCGTCGACGGCGGCCCCATCGCCTTCGTGCGCGACGGCGACCGCATCCGCCTGGACGTGGCCGGCAAGACGCTGGAGGTCCTCGTGGACGAGGAGGAGCTGGCCGCCCGCCGCGAGGGCTGGGCGCCGCTGCCGCCGGTGTACACGCGCGGCGTCCTGGCCAAGTACGCCAAGCAGGTCCAGTCCGCCTCGGTGGGCGCGGTGTGCGTCTGAGCGCGGTGCCCGTCTGACGGGGTGAGACGCGCGTCTCAGCATGTGGGACGCGACGCCCGCCCGGCTGACAGCCGGGCGGGCGGGGGTCTACGGTCGGTCCATGCGGTTCCTCGTAGCCATCGGACAGCGCGCCGGCTGACAGCCCGGCCGAGCGCGCGACCCCTCGTCATGCCTGCGGGCGGAGGGGTCTTTTCGCGTCCGGCGCAGGGACGACCGGACGCCGGGGTCCGCACGGGCCCCCGCAGGTCGACGAAGCACGAACCGCCCGAGGAGGAACGGACCATGCCGGACGTCACGCCGGTCAGCACCACCGACACCGCGCTGCCGCTCGACCCGACGCTGCCCGTCGCGTCGCTGACGGGGGCCCAGAGCCTCGTGCGCTCGCTCGAGGCCGTGGGTGCGGAGGTCGTCTTCGGGATCCCCGGGGGCACCATCCTGCCCACCTACGACCCGCTGATGGACTCCCCGCACGTGCGCCACGTCCTCGTGCGCCACGAGCAGGGCGCCGGGCACGCCGCCGAGGGCTACGCCGTGGCCACCGGGAAGGTCGGGGTGTGCATGGCGACCTCCGGCCCGGGCGCGACGAACCTCGTCACGCCGCTGGCCGACGCGCACATGGACTCCGTGCCCGTCGTGGCCATCACCGGCCAGGTCGGCACCGCGGCCATCGGCACGGACGCCTTCCAGGAAGCCGACATCACCGGCATCACCCTGCCGATCACCAAGCACAGCTACCTGGTGACCGACCCCGCCGACATCCCGCGCGTGGTCAAGGAGGCCTTCCACCTGGCCTCCACCGGCCGCCCCGGCCCCGTCCTCGTCGACGTGCCCAAGTCGGTGCAGCAGTCGGTGACCTCCTTCGAGTGGCCGACCGAGGTCGACCTGCCCGGCTACCGGCCCGTGACGCGCCCGCACGGCAAGCAGGTCAAGGAGGCCGCGCGGATGATCGCCGCGGCCCACCGCCCGGTCTTCTACATCGGCGGCGGCCTGGTCAAGGCGGACGCCGCCGCGGAGATGACCGCGCTGGCCGACCTCACCGGCATCCCCGGCACGACCACGCTCATGGCGCGCGGCGTCCTGCCCGACTCGCACCCCACCAACCTCGGCATGCCCGGCATGCACGGGACGGTGGCCGCGGTGACGGCCCTGCAGAAGGCCGACCTGCTCATCGCCCTCGGCGCCCGCTTCGACGACCGCGTCACCGGGCAGCTGTCCACCTTCGCCCCGCACGCCAAGGTGATCCACGCCGACATCGACCCGGCCGAGATCGGCAAGAACCGCGCCGTGGACGTGCCGATCGTCGGCGACGGCAAGCTGGTCGTGGCCGAGCTGGCGGCGGCCCTGCGCGCGGAGTTCGAGGCCAACGGGCGCACCGACATCACCCCCTGGCAGGAGCTGACCGAGAGCTGGCGGCGCGAGTACCCCCTGGGGTACACCGACAGCGAGGACGGCACCCTGGCGCCGCAGCACGTCATCTCCCGCATCGGCGCCATCGCCGGTCCGGAGGCGCTGTACGTGGCCGGTGTCGGGCAGCACCAGATGTGGTCCGCGCAGTTCGTCCGCTACGAGCACCCCCGCACCTGGCTGAACTCCGGCGGGCTGGGGACGATGGGCTACGCCGTGCCCGCCGCCATGGGCGCCAAGGTCGGCCGGCCCGACGCGGTCGTGTGGGCCATCGACGGCGACGGCTGCTTCCAGATGACCAACCAGGAGCTCGCGACCTGCACCCTCAACGGGATCCCCGTCAAGGTCGCCATCATCAACAACTCCAGCCTCGGCATGGTCCGGCAGTGGCAGACGCTCTTCTACTCCGAGCGCTACTCCAACACCGACCTGAACTCCGGCGCCCACCACGGCGCGCACTCCGCGCCCGTGCCCGACTTCGTCAAGCTCGCGGAGGCCTACGGCTGCGTCGGCCTGCGCTGCGAGCGCCCCGAGGACGTGGACGCCACCATCGAGAAGGCCATGGCGATCAACGACGTGCCCGTGGTCGTCGACTTCCGCGTCCACCGCGACGCGATGGTCTGGCCGATGGTCGAGGCGGGCGTCAGCAACGACGCCATCCAGTACGCCCGCGGCGTCTCGCCGCGGTGGGACCGGGAAGAGGGGGCCGACACGGCCTCCGGCCCGGAGAAGGTGGTCTCCTGATGAGCCGGCACACCCTGTCCGTCCTGGTGGAGAACCGCCCCGGCGTCCTGACCCGCGTGACGTCGCTGTTCGCGCGCCGGAACTTCAACATCCACTCCCTGACGGTCGGGCCGACCGAGCGCAGCGAGATCTCCCGCATGACGATCGTCGTCGACGTCGAGAAGCAGCCGCTGGAGCAGGTGACCAAGCAGCTGAACAAGCTCGTCAACGTGCTGAAGATCGTCGAGCTGGAGGACGACGCGTCGGTGCAGCGCGAGCTGCTGCTGGTCAAGGTCCGCGCCGACGCCACCGTGCGCGGTGAGGTCCTCAGCACCGTGCAGCTGTTCCGCGCCCACGTCGTCGACGTCGCCCCGGACGCGGTCACCGTGGAGGCCACCGGGAGCCCCGACAAGCTGGCCGCGCTGCTGCGCGTCCTGGAGCCGTTCGGGGTCCGCGAGCTCGTCCAGTCCGGGTCCGTCGCCCTCGCGCGCGGCGGGCGGGCGATCTCCGACCGCGCGCTGCGCTCGGCCTGACCCACCCCCCGACCCCCTGAAACGACCAACCGAGGAGAGCCTGACGTGGCCGAGATGTTCTACGACGACGACGCCGACCTGTCGAAGATCACCGGGAGGAAGGTGGCGGTCCTGGGCTTCGGCAGCCAGGGCCACGCGCACGCGCTGTCGCTGCGCGACTCCGGTGTCGACGTCGTCGTGGGCCTGAAGGAGGGCTCGAAGAGCCGCGCCAAGGCCGAGGAGCAGGGCCTGGCGGTCCTGACCCCCGCCGAGGCCGCGAAGGCCGCCGACGTGATCATGGTCCTGGTGCCGGACCACCTGCAGCGCGGCCTGTACGCCGAGGCGATCGAGCCCAACCTCACCGCCGGCAAGGCGCTGTTCTTCAGCCACGGCTTCAACATCCGCTTCGGCTACATCAAGCCCCCGGCCGACGTCGACGTCGTCATGGTCGCCCCCAAGGGCCCGGGCCACCTCGTGCGCCGCGAGTACGTCGACGGCCGCGGCGTGCCCGTCATCGTGGCCGTCGAGCAGGACGCCACCGGCGGCGCGTGGGACCTGGCCCTGGCCTACGCCAAGGCCATCGGCGGGCTGCGCGCCGGCGGCATCAAGACGACCTTCACCGAGGAGACCGAGACCGACCTGTTCGGCGAGCAGGCCGTCCTGTGCGGCGGCGCGTCGGCCCTGGTGCAGACCGGGTTCGAGGTCCTCACCGAGGCCGGCTACCAGCCCGAGGTCGCCTACTTCGAGTGCCTGCACGAGCTCAAGCTCATCGTCGACCTCATGTACGAGGGCGGCATCGCCAAGCAGCGCTGGTCGATCTCCGACACCGCCGAGTACGGCGACTACGTCTCCGGCCCGCGCGTCATCGACGCCTCCGTCAAGGAGCGCATGCAGGACGTCCTCAAGGACATCCAGGACGGCACCTTCGCGCGCCGCTTCATCGAGGACCAGGACGCCGGCGCCCCGGAGTTCAAGAAGCTGCGCGAGCAGGGCGAGCAGCACCCCATCGAGAAGACCGGCCGCGAGCTGCGCAAGCTCATGGCGTGGGTGAAGTCCGACGACTCCGACTACGTCGAGGGCACCGCCGCCCGCTGACGCCCGCACGCGCGGACACCCGCGCGGACCCGCACCACCCGTGCCCCCTCGCGCCCCCCGGCGCGAGGGGGCACGCTCGTGCGGTGCCCCGCCGCTCCGCCGACGCGCCCTCCCGCGCCTCCGTCCGCCCGCCCGAGAAGGACTGCGCGGTCTGCGGGCGCACGATCACGTGGCGCAGGAAGTGGGAGCGCGACTGGGACGCGGTGCGCTACTGCTCCGACGCCTGCCGGCGCCGTGCCCGCGGGGCCGGTGCCCGCGTGGACGCCGAGCTGGAACGGGTGCTGGAGGAGGCGCTCGACGCGGGCGGGCGGGGCGGCGTCACGCCCGAGGAGGTCGCGCGCGCCGTGGGCGGGCAGGAGTGGCGCCCGCTGCTGGAACCGGCGCGGGCCGCGGCCCGGCGCCTCGTCGCGGCCGGCCGGGCACAGCTGGTGCAGGACGGGCGGGTCGTGGACCCCTCCACGGCGAGGGGGCCGGTGCGGGTGCGCCGCCCGCGCTGAGCGCGGGCGGCGCGACGGCTCACGGGCGGGGGCTCACGTCTCGTCGGGGCCCTGGAACACCATCGCCGGCTCGACCGAGAGCACGACCTCGAACTCCAGCAGGCTGGCGCCGGTGGCCACCGGCTGCGCCCGCTCGCCGGCGTGCGCGGCCCGCGCCCCGCCGGATGACCACGCCTCGAAGGCGTCCTCGGTCTCCCAGCGGGTGTAGACGAAGTAGCGCGTCTCCCCGGCCACGGGGCGCAGCAGCTCGAAGCCGAGGAATCCCGGCGTGCCCTCCACGGCCCCCATCCGGTGGGCGAAGCGGCGCTCCAGCTCCGCGCCGCCGCCCTCGGGGACCTCGATCGCGTTGATCTTCACGACTGCCATGGCCGAGAGCCTGGCACGGGGGCGCGCCGGGTTCCTCCCGGAGCGCCCCCGGCCGGGGGATCAGGAGTTCAGGCGCCCGGCGATCGTGACCACGCGCTGGGCCAGGTGGTCCAGCGCGGCCAGCTCGGCCTCGCCCAGCGGCTGGTCGTTGTTGGCGCCCGTGACGTGCGAGACGCCGTAGGGGTTGCCGTCGACGAACTTCAGGCCGTCGGTGTAGCCGGGCGGGACGATGATCCCGCCGAAGTGGTAGATCGTGTTGTAGAGCGCGATGAGGGTCGTCTCCTGGCCGCCGTGGGCGGTCTGGCTGGCGGTGAAGCCGGCGTAGACCTTGTCGGCCAGCTGGCCCTGCGCCCACTGCGGGCCGAGGGAGTCGAGGAACGTCTTCAGCTGCCCGGCGATGTTGCCGTAGCGGGTGGGGGAGCCGAAGAGGACCGCGTCGGCCCACACGACGTCCTCGGCGGTCGCGGCCGGCTCGGTCGCCTCCGCGCTGTGCGCGGCCTGCGCCTCGCTGGCCTGGCGCTCGCCCTCGGTGGTCTGGCGCGCGACCTGGCGCAGCCGCACCTCGGCGCCGGCGGCCTCGCCGGCGGCGGCGGCGCGCTGGGCCATGGCCCGCACGGTGCCGGTGGCGGAGTAGTAGACGATGGCGAGCTTCACGCTCACGGTGCCTCCTGCGTCGGGGTGTTGTTGAACGTGCAACCGCAGGGTAGCCGGGTCAGCCTCCCAGGGCGAAGCGGTGCGCGCCCGGTACCCGTGCCGTCCCGGCCGGCACCCCGGGCCGGGTGCCGGCCCAGCCGACCGTCACCGAGCGGGCCGCGGCGGCCAGCACGTGCACCGGGCGGGCGCCGCAACCCAGCTGGGCCGGGGCGGGGAAGGGGAACGACACCTGCAGGCGCGCGCTGTCGGCGTCCAGGCGCGTCAGCGGAGTCACGTCCGCCGAGCGCACCAGCGAGCTCGGCCCCGTGGTCACCGGCACCGAGCGCAGCCGCGGCAGCCAGGAACCCTCGCAGCGCACGAGCACGTCGACGCGCGTGCCCGCCGCCTCGACCAGGGAGGCGACCGGCTCCTCGCAGCCCTCGGTCCACGGCGAGCAGTCGGGCACGCCGCCCGAAGCGCCGAACCCGCCGAGGACGACGTCGACCACGCCGTAGCCGCACAGCGCGCCGCTGCGCCCGCGCCAGCAGTCCTCGTCCAGCGGCCGGGTGCTGGCCGGGGCGGTCGTGGTCACCGCGGCGCTGCGCAGCACCAGGCCCCCGCCCGCCGCCGGTGCGGCGCTCGCGGGGGCCGCCGAGGCGCCCAGGGCGCCGAGGGGCAGCACGGACAGCAGCGCGGCGGCGAGGGCACGGCGCATCGGGGGACCTCCAGGAGTGTCGGGACGTCACTCACTGTGGCACCGCAGGCACTCCCGGTGGTCCGGATCGGTGACGGGTTGCGGCGAACGGGTGATGCGGCGCTCAGCGGCCGGGCACGGGCGCCCCCACCACCGGCACCGCCGGCGAAGCCCCCGGCGCGGCCCCCGACTCCGCCTCGCGCACGTCGAGCACGACCGGCGCCAGCGGCGGCAGGACGGGCCGGCGCACGCCCTGCATCACCTCGGCCACCCGGACCACCTGCTCGGAGTAGCCGCGCTCGTTGTCGTACCAGACGTAGACCACCAGGTGCCGGCCGTCGGCGATGGTCGCGCGGCCGTCGACCACGCCCGTGGTGCGCGTGCCGACGAAGTCGGAGGAGACCACCTCGGGGGAGTCGACGTAGTCGACCTGGTCCTGCAGCGGCGAGGACAGCGACACCCCGCGCAGGAAGGCGTTGACCTCCTCGCCGGTCACCTCCCGCGACAGCTGCAGGTGCAGGATCGCCAGCGACACGTCCGGCGTGGGCACGCGGATCGCGTTGCCCGTCAGCTTGCCCGCCAGCTGCGGCACGGCCTTCCCCACCGCCCTGGCGGCCCCCGTCTCGGTGATCACCATGTTGAGGACGGCGGAGCGGCCGCGCCGGTCCCCGCTGTGGAGGTTGTCGATGAGGTTCTGGTCGTTGGTGAAGCTGTGCACGGTCTCCACGTGGCCGTGCACCACGCCGAAGCGGTCGTCGAGCACCTTCAGCACCGGGCTGACGGCGTTGGTCGTGCAGCTGGCGGCCGAGGCGATCCGGTCGCGCTCGTCCAGCACGTCCTCGTTGAGGCCGTGCACGACGTTCTTGACCGTCCCCTTCCCGGGGGCCGTCAGCAGGACCCGTCCCGCCCCGGGGCTGCGCAGGTGCCGGGCCAGCCCGGCCGCGTCGCGCCACTTCCCCGTGCTGTCGATCACGAGGGCGTCGCGGATCCCGTGCGCGGCGTAGTCGACCGCGCCCGGGTCGTCCGAGCGCAGCACCTGCACCACCACCCCGTTGGCGGTGATGGTCTCGCGCTCCTCGTCGACGGTGATGGTGCCGGGGAACTTGCCGTGCACCGAGTCGCGGCGCAGCAGGCTCGCGCGCTTGACGAGGTCGTCGGCACCGCCGCGGCGGACCACCACCGCGCGCAGCCGGAGCCCGTGCGGGTGGTCGCCGTGCTCCAGCAGGATCCGCGCCACGAGCCGCCCGATGCGCCCGAAGCCGTACAGGACGACGTCGCGCTGGCCGCACGGCCGCTGCCCCCGCAGCCCCAGCACCGGCGCGAGATCGGCGCGCACGCGCTCCTCCAGCGTCGCCCCCGCGCCGCGCGCGCCCAGGCGGGCGACGTCCACCACGGCCGGGCGCAGGTCCAGGCCGCACAGCAGGTGCAGCAGCGACAGGGTCCGCTCCAGCGGCAGCTCGGCGTCGTCGACCCGCCGGGCGAAGCGGTGGGCCTTGACGATGCCGACGACCGACTTGCCGACGAGGCTGCGGCCGTGGACGGTCGCGGTGACGCCGCGGTCGCGGTGCAGGCGCCCCACCAGGGGGACGATCGCCTCCGCCAGCGCCAGCTTCAGCGACCAGGACTCCGGCTCGGACGGTCCGGCGGGGTCCTCGGGGACAGGGGTGGGCGTGGCGGGCACGGCGCGGCGCTCCTGGGGTGGACGACGGTGTCCGGTTCACCGTCCCCCGACAGCACCCGCCGCGTCGACCCCCTCCGGCCGTGAAGATCTCGCGATCTTCACGGCCGGTGGGGCGCGGGGCCGTCAGCCCAGGTCGCGCAGGGCGGGCAGGACCTCCCGCTCGAACAGCTCGATCCCGCTGGTGTCGGTGGCGGCCTCGGGGAAGTAGAAGATCGGGTAGGTCATGCCGGCCTCGACGACGGGGCGCAGCTTCTCGACGATCTGCTCGGGCGTGCCCACCGCCGGCAGGTCCGGTGCCAGGGACTGCATCTCGCGCTCCACGGCCGCGGCGGACACGTGCGGCTCCAGCTGGGCGCGGCGGGCCGCCACGCGCTCGGCGACCTCCGCCTCGTCGCGGCCGACCGCCACGTTGTAGTTGGCCGAGCGGACGATCTCGGCCGGGTCGCGCCCGACGTCCGCGCAGTGGGCGAAGAGCACCTCGGACTTGTGCCGGAACACCTCCAGCGTCCCGTCGAAGTTCGTGTACTGCGCGTACTTCGCGGCCGTGCGCAGCGTCTTGCGCTCCCCGCCGCCGGCGATCCACAGCGGGATGCCGCCCTCCTGCGCGGGCAGCGGCCGCACGATCGCGCCGTCGGTGCGGTAGTGCTCGCCCGAGAACGTCGACACGCCGTCGCGCCACGCCTGCGCCATCACCTGCACGCCCTCGTCGAGGGCGGCCAGCCGTTCACCGGCCGGGGGGAACCCGTAGCCGTAGGCGCGCCACTCGTGCTCGTACCAGCCGGCCCCGATGCCCATCTCGACGCGACCGCCGGTCAGGACGTCGATGGTGGCGGCGACCTTCGCCAGGTAGGCGGGGTTGCGGTAGGCCATGCACGTGCACATCTGCCCCAGCCGCACGCGGCGGGTGGCGGCGCCCAGCATGGCCATGAGGGTCCACGCCTCGTGGGTGGCCTGGTCGGTCGGCTCGGGGACGGTGTGGAAGTGGTCGTACACCCAGACCGACTCCCACAGGCCGCCCTCGTCGGCGCGGCGGGCGAGCCCGCTCATCGCCGCCCAGTGCTCGGCGGGGTCCAGTCCCACGAGGTCGTGCCGCCAGCCCTGGGGCACGAACAGGCCGAAGCGCGTCGTCGCGTCCTGCGTCATGCCGCGAACCTAGCGCCGGGCCCGGTGCCGCGGACAGCGGGGACCTAGCGCGGGGAGCGCGCGGCGGCCGCCGCCAGGCACGCCGCGCCGATGATGCCGGCGTCGTTGCGCAGCTGCGCCGGCACGATCGGGGTGCGCAGGTCCAGCAGCGGCAGGAACTTCTCGTGCTTCTTGGACACCCCGCCGCCCACGACGATGAGGTCCGGCCACAGCAGGTCCTCGACGTGGGAGTAGTAGCGCTGCAGGCGCTTGGCCCACTGCGACCAGGACAGGTCGTCGCGCTCGCGGGCGGAGTCGGCGGCCTTCTTCTCCGCGTCGTGCCCGCCGATCTCCAGGTGCCCCAGCTCGGTGTTGGGCACCAGGGTGCCGTCGACGACGAGGGCGCTGCCGATGCCCGTGCCCAGGGTGGTGACCAGGACGACGCCGTGCACGCCCTTGGCGGCGCCGAACGCCGTCTCGGCGTACCCGGCCGCGTCGGCGTCGTTGACGACGACGACGGGCCGCCCGGCGGCCTCGGAGAACAGCGACTCGGCGTCGGTGCCGATCCACGAACGGTCCACGTTCGCCGCGCTGCGCGCGATGCCGTGCTGGATGACGGCGGGGAAGGTCACGCCGACGGGCGCGTCGGCGTGCTCCGGGAAGCGGGCCAGCAGGTCGGCCACGACCGCGGCGACGGCGGCCGGGGTGGACGGCTGCGGGGTCTCCACGCGCACCCGCTCGGCGGCGAAGGCGCCCGCCGCCAGGTCCACCGGGGCGGCCTTGATGCCCGAGCCGCCCACGTCCACCCCGAGCGCGAAGCCGCCGCCGGTGGCGGCGGCGGGCGCCAGGACGGGCTCGTCGGTGGGGGTGCTGGCGGGGGTGGCGTCGTCGCGGGTCACGGTCGCCGACTCTAGGGGCGCGGCCCGCCTCCTGCCGAGCGCGCCCCGCGTCCTCAGCCGGGGTCCTTCGGCATGATCGCCCACAGGACCAGGTAGACGACCACCTGCGTGCCGGGCAGCAGCAGCGAGGCGATGAACAGCGCCCGCACGACGGTCGGCGACCAGCCGAACCGGCGTGCCAGCCCGGCGCACACGCCGGCGACCACCTTGCCCTGCTGCGGACGGGACAGGCTCGTTCCAGCGGCCACGGGGGTCCTCCCTCGGTCGGTGGCGGGGACCCGGCCGGTCCCCGCCGCTGGCCGCGACGCTGCCACCGGCGCCGGTCCACCGCCAGGGCTCCCGGGGTCCGACCGGGGTCAGACCGGGGTCAGACCGGGGTCAGACCGGGGTCCCCCCGGGGTCCGGCCGGGGTGCCCCGGAGGAGCCTCAGGGGACGGTCAGCACCTCGGCGCCGGTCCCGGTGACGACGAGGGTGTGCTCGAACTGCGCGGTGCGCGAGCGGTCCCGGGTGACGGCCGTCCAGCCGTCCTCCCACAGGTCCCACTCGTGCGTGCCCAGGGTGAGCATCGGCTCCACGGTGAAGACCATGCCCGGCTCCATCAGCGTGCCGTGCTCGGGCGCCGCGTCGTAGTGCGGGACCACGAGGCCGGTGTGGAACGCCGGCCCGACGCCGTGGCCGGTGAAGTCGCGCACCACCCCGTAGCCGAACCGCCGGGCGTACGCCTCGATGACGCGGCCCACGACGTTGATCGCGCGTCCGGGCGCGACGGCCGCGATGCCCCGGCGGGTGGCCTCGCGGGTGCGCTCGACGAGCAGGCGGGACTCCTCGTCCACCTCGCCGACGCAGAAGGTGGCGTTGGTGTCGCCGTGCATCCCGTCCAGGTACGCCGTGACGTCGACGTTCACGACGTCGCCCTCGCGCAGCACCGTGGAGTCGGGGATCCCGTGGCAGACGACCTCGTTGACGCTGGTGCACAGCGACTTCGGGAAGCCGCGGTAGCCCAGCGTGGACGGGTAGGCGCCGTGGTCGAGGAGGTACTCGTGGCCCACGCGGTCCAGCTCGTCGGTCGTGACGCCCGGGGCCACGTGCCGGCCCACCTCGGCCAGCGCGCGGGCCGCGAGCCGGCTGCTGCGCCGGATCCGCTCGACGCCCTCGGCGTCCACGACGTCGGGCCCGGTCCACGGCGCGGGCGCGGGGCGGTCCACGTACTCCGGGCGCGGGATCGAGGCGGGCACGGACCGGCGGGGGCCGACGGTGCCGGGGACGAGCGCGGCCGGGGGAGCACCGGGGGTCATGCCCGGATCCTAGGTCGTCGCCCGCGCCCGGCCCCCGGACCGCGGGGCGCGCGCGGGGCGTGCGCCCGGTGGCCCGGCGGCGCAGGATGCCCGCATGAGCCAGGGACCGTTCTACTTCAACGTCGACACCGGCCAGGTGGAGGAGGAGCGCGGCAAGAGCCAGCAGCAGCACCTCATGGGCCCCTACGCCACCCGCGAGGAGGCCGCGCGGGCGCTGGAGACGGCCCGCGCGCGCACCGAGGCGTGGGACCGCGAGGACGCCGAGGAGGACGACCGCTGAGCCGCCGGGACCCCTGAGGGCACTCGGGGGCGGTCCCCCGCGTTCGACGGACGACGGGCGTCCGCGCTCCGCCGCCCGGGGCAGGCCCGGGTACGACGTGCGGTGGATGACCGCCGGGGCCCGGCCGGGCGATGATCGACCGGGCGCCGGCCGTCGCCCGGCCCCGTGACGGGGTCGCGACCTACGATGGCCGGGCAGCCCGGGGCGACCCGGGGCAGCAGGGCGCCGGCCGCCGCAGCACCGCGGCGGGCGGGGCAGTCGAGAGGACCGGGGGAGACACATGTCGGAGTCGCTGGACCTGAGCAAGCCGCTGAGCCCGCCGTCGGCTCCCGCGGCCCCGCCCGCGACCGACCTGCAGCTGACGCCGCCCGCTCCCGTGCCCGTCGTCGCCGACGACCAGGCCGAGAGCATGATCCCGCTGGACGAGGCCACGCGCACCGAGCTGGCCCGCAAGGCGCAGGCGTTCGTGGAGGACCTCGCCGCCCAGGACCCGCGCTCGCCGGCGTTCGCCAAGAAGGTCGACGACATCGTGCGGATGGGCGAGCAGGAGGTGCGCGCCTCGGCGCAGGTGTCCAACCGGATGCTCGAGCGCCCCGCGTCCTCGCTGGCCGGCGCCAAGGGCCAGAAGGCCTCCGGCCCGGGCGCCGACGCGCAGGTCAAGGTCGCCAACACGCTGCTGGACCTGCGCCGCACGGTCACCGAGCTGGACCCGGGCCGCGCCGACCTGAAGGGCCCGCGCCGGCTGCTGGGCGTCATCCCCTTCGGCAACAAGGTGCAGCGCTACTTCGAGCGCTACGCCGACGCCCAGTCCCAGCTCGACGCCATCATCAAGGCCCTGGCCTCCGGGCAGGACGAGCTGCGCAAGGACAACGCCTCCATCGAGGCGGAGAAGCAGAACCTGTGGGCCACGATGGGCAAGCTCACCGAGTACGCGACCCTGGCCAAGTCCCTGGACGCCGCCACCGTCGCCAAGGTCGAGCAGCTGCGCGGCAGCGACCCGCAGGCCGCCGAGGCCCTCACCTCCGACGCGCTGTTCCCGATCCGCCAGCGCCACCAGGACCTGCTGACCCAGCTGGCGGTCAGCGTGCAGGGGTACCTGGCGCTGGACCTGGTGCGCAAGAACAACATCGAGCTCATCAAGGGCGTCGACCGCGCGCGCACGACGACGGTCTCGGCGCTGCGCACGGCGGTGGTCGTCGCCCAGGCGCTGGCCAACCAGAAGCTGGTCCTGGACCAGATCAACGCGCTGAACACGACGACGAACCAGATGATCCTGTCGACCTCGGAGATGCTGCGGCAGCAGACCGGGCAGATCCACGAGCAGGCCGCCAGCGCCACCGTGTCGGTGGAGACGCTGCAGAAGGCGTTCGACAACGTGTTCGCGACGATGGACGCCATCGACACCTTCAAGCAGCAGGCCGTCGTGAGCATGGCCACGACCGTCGACGCGCTGGAGGGCCAGGTGCACCGCTCCCGCTCCTACCTGGAGCGCGCCCGCAACGGCGAGCAGGCGGGTCCGGCCCTCGAGGGGGGTCGGTGAGCAGGCCGTGAGCGAGCGGACGCCGGGCCCGGCGCCCCGGGGGTTGCGCGGCCAGCGGCGCGAGGTCGCGCCCACCGGCGCGCGCCCCGTGCGGCGGACCTCCCGCGGCGCGGCGCAGGCCCCGCCCGAGGTCGTCTCGCGCCGGCTGCGCAGCCGCGCCTGGCGCGCGGCGAACTCCTGGTGGCTGGCGCTGCCGGCGGTCGGGCTGCCCTGGCTGGCGTTCCTCTACATGGGCCTGCGCGCCCGGCGGCCGCAGTGGGTGGCCGCCTCCGCGGGCTACTTCGTCGGCGCGGGCGGGGCGCTGTCGCTCCTGCTCACCGACCCGTTGCTGCTGAACCTGCTCGGCGCCCTCGGGCTGCTGGGCCTGTGGGGTCTGGGGCTGGTGCACTCGGTCATGGCGAACTCCCGGTGGTTGCGCATCAAGGCGGCCTTCACGGACCAGCCGGTCCTCCAGGGGCCGCCGGAGCCAGCCGCGCCGCTCGCCCCGAGCGACCCGGTCGCGGTCGTCGGCGAGCAGCTGCGCGCGCTGGTGCGCCGCGTCAACGCCGCGGGCGGTCGCCTGCCGGACGGGGCGGTGCCCAAGGTCCGCGAGATCGAGGACGTGCTGCGCCCCGTCGTCGCCCACGTCGCCAAGCGCGGTGTGGAGGCCGAGGAGCTGCACCACCTGGAGACGATCGTCGGGGAGTACCTGCCCGCGGCGGTCGACCGCTACCTGGACCTGCCCGACGACTACGCGCGCACCCACCGCGGCGCGACCGGCGCGACGCCGGCTCAGGAGCTCCTGACCCAGCTCGGGCTGCTGCACGAGGGAGCGCTGCAGCTGCGCAGCGCGGTCTACGACCACGACGCGCAGCAGCTGGCCGTGCAGGGCCGCTTCCTGGACGCCAAGTTCCGCCGTTCCGACCTCGACCTGTAGTCGAGACCCGCCACCGATCCGAGGGGGTGCACCGTGGCCGTCGACCTCATCAAGCCGGGAGCGGGGGAGGACCCGCAGGAGCCCGTCGCGGGCGCCGCGCCCACCGCTGAGCCCACCGCCGTGCCCACCGCCGTGCCCGTGGACCTGCCGCCCCCGGCCGCCCCCGCCGCCCCCCACGACGTCGTCGCCCGGCCGCTGCGCAACCAGCTGCAGGAGGAGCTGCCCGGCCGCCGCGGCCGCCTGCACGACCGCGTCCACGCGCAGGTCCAGTCGCAGGTCCACGACGCTTTCAGCCTGCAGGAGCGGGTGCAGGCGCAGGTGCAGGAGGCGCTCAACGCCCGCCTGGTCCTGCGGGGCCAGCGGCCGCCCGCGCACCGCCCGCACCCCGCCGCCCTCGAGCTGCCGCCGCCCCCGCCGCCCGCCCCGCAGGTGCGCCGGCCGGGACCGATGGCCTCCTGGGGCGAGGACTGGGTGGTCCTGGACGAGCGGACCCTCAAGCCGGCCGGGGTGAACCTGCCCCGCCTCGGCTTCGTGCCGGCCCCCGTCCTCGGCGCCGTGCGCGGCACCTGGCTGGCCGTGTGGATCGTGCTCTTCGCGATCGGCGCCCCCGCCGCCGCCCTGCCGCTGATGATCCTGTGGATCGTGGCGACGGCCTCCTTCGACGAGCACGCCCGCGCCCTGCGCAAGCGCCGCAAGCGGGAGCTGAACCGGCTGCGCGCCCAGGGCCGCACCGGCCCGCCCCCGCACCCGGGCGGCGGCGCCCCCCCGGGCCCGCCGCCGGGCGGGCCGCGCGTCCAGCCGCCCCCGCCCGCCCGGCCGGTCGCCGGGCCCCCGCCGCCGCCTCCCACGTCGGAGGCCGAGCGCTCCCTGGAGCGCGTCGTCCAGCGCGTCCAGGCCGCCCGCGAGCGCTTCGAGGAGCCCGAGCTCGACCTGTTCCGCCGCGTGGAGGGCGTCCTCACGCCCCTGCTGGTGGCCCTGCGCACCCGCGGAGCCCCCGTCGAGGTGCGCCACGACCTGGAGGCCATCGCCCGCGAGCACCTGCCCCGCACGGTGGAGGACTTCCTCGTCCTGCCGGCCGACTACGCCCGCGAGCACCGCACGGCGGCCGGGACCACCCCGGCCGACGAGCTGCGCAAGCAGCTGGAGCTGCTGCACACCGGCGCCCTGCAGCTGCGCGACGCCGTCCACGACCGCGACGTGGACCGCCAGGTGCAGCAGAGCCGCTTCCTCGAGGCGAAGTTCCGCCGCAGCGACCTGGACCTCTGAGCCGCCCGCCGGCGCCCGGCCGGCACCACCTCGTCCCCGCCCGTCCCGCACCGCCCGCCCCGCGGGCCACCTCCCGGAGGACACCCCGTGACCCTCGACGTCCAGCTCGTCGGCACGACCACCCAGATGGCCGTCGTCTCGCTGCGCCCCGGCCAGGTCGTCTACTGCGAGGCGGGCAAGTTCCTCTTCTCCTCCGGCGACGTGCGGATGGAGACCAAGCTGTCCGCGCCCGCCGACCCCCACGCCGGGACCGCCGCCGGGCCCGGCGGCGGCCTGGGCGGGCTGCTGCGCGACGCCGTGGGCGCCGGCAAGCGGATGCTCGCCGGGGAGTCGTTCGCCTTCCAGCACTTCTCCACCCCCGGCGGCGACGGGCTGCTGGGCCTGGCCGGCGTGCTGCCCGGCGAGATGCGCCACCTGGAGCTCGACGGCGCCACCACGTGGTTCGCGGAGAAGGACGCCTTCGTCGCGGCCGAGGCGGGCGTGCACTTCGACGTCGCCTTCAGCGGGCTCGGGCAGGGCCTCATGGGCGGGGAGGGCTTCGTCCTGGAGAAGTTCACCGGCCGCGGCTCCCTGCTGCTGGCCGGCGCGGGCGACTTCATCGACATCAACCCCGCCGACTACGGCGGCACGCTGCGCGTCGACACCGGCTGCGTCGTCGCCTGGGACGACCGCATCACCTACGGCGTGGAGACCGTCGGCCGGCTCAACCGCCAGGGCGTGATGAGCGCCGTCTTCGGCGGCGAGGGCCTGACCCTGGCCACGCTGCGCGGGAACGGGCGCGTCATCCTGCAGTCGGTGACCATCGAGGCCTTCGCCAAGGCGCTCGCCAAGAACAGCCGGAAGCCCGACCAGCAGGGCACCGGCGCGCTGGGGGGCCTGTTCTCCGGCTCGCGGGACTGACCCGCGGGGCGCAGCCTCCCGGCAACGCGCAGCCGCCGGGCGGCACTCACCGCCCGCGGCGCGCGTTCGACAGCACGGACGTCGGCTCCCGGGCCGGCGCAGGACGGACACGACGGTGGGCGACCACCAGGACGGAGCGACACCATGGGCGTCAGCCTCAGCAAGGGCGGCAACGTCTCCCTCACCAAGGAGGCGCCGGGCATGACCCGCGCCGTCGTCGGGCTCGGCTGGGACGCGAACAGCTTCACCGGCGCCGAGTTCGACCTCGACGCGCAGGCCATCATGGTCGGACCCGACGGCAAGGTCCCCAACGACGGCTACTTCGTCTTCTTCAACCAGCTCAAGAGCCCCGAGGGCTCGGTCGAGCACACCGGCGACAACCGCACCGGTGAGGGCGACGGCGACGACGAGAAGATCAACGTGGACCTGTCCGGGATCCCCGCCGAGATCGACAAGGTCGTCTTCACGGTCGCCATCTACGACGCCGACACCCGCAAGCAGTCCTTCGGCCAGGTCCGCAACGCCTTCATCCGCGTGGTGAACGCCGACGGCGGCACGGAGGTCGCCCGCTACGACCTGTCCGAGGACGCCTCCACCGAGACCGCCATGGTCTTCGGCGAGCTGTACCGCAACGGCGCGGACTGGAAGTTCCGCGCCGTCGGCCAGGGCTACGCCTCGGGCCTGCGCGGCATCGCCACGGACTTCGGCGTCAGCGTCTGAGCACCCGCGGCGCGTGAGGCGCGCGCGGCACCGGCGACGGTGCCGCGCGCGTCCCGCTCGCACCACCCGCTCCGCTCGCCCCGCGCCCCACCCCGCACGGGTGGACGCCGGCTGGCCGTGCTTCCGACCGGCTGCCAAGCTGCCTCGTCGCCCGCGTCCGCGGGCACCGGTACACCTGGGAAGAGCAGGCGCGTGATCCTCAAGACCTACGGCTGGTCCTTCGGCGTCACCGCGGTGGGCCTCGTGCTCGCCGCCTGGTACGGCAGCGGCTCGGGCACCGGGGCCCTGCAGGCCCTGGCGCTGGTGGCGATCCTCGGCGTCCTGGAGGTCAGCCTCTCCTTCGACAACGCCGTCGTGAACGCCACGGTGCTGCAGCGCATGAGCGAGTTCTGGCAGCGGATCTTCCTGACGGTCGGCATCGTCATCGCCGTCTTCGGCATGCGGCTGGTCTTCCCGATCCTGCTGGTCAGCGTCACCGCGGGCCTCGGCCCGGTCGAGACCGTGCGCCTGGCCCTCGCGGGCGGGTCCCCGGAGGAACCCGGCACCTACGGCTACCAGCTCAACGAGGCGCACCCGACGATCGCCGCGTTCGGCGGGATGTTCCTGCTCATGCTCTTCCTGGGCTTCGTGTTCGGCGAGAAGGAGCACCACTGGCTGGCGCCGCTGGAGCGCCTGCTGGAGCGCGCGGGGCGCCTGCAGGCCGTCAACGTGGTCGTCGCCTCCGCCGTCCTGCTCGTGGTGGCCGAGACCTTCGCGACCGAGCACGGCCGCACCGTCCTGGCCGCGGGCCTGGCCGGCATGCTGACGTACCTGCTGGTCAACGGCCTGGGCGAGCTGTTCAACGTGGAGGAGCACGCCGGGCACGACGAGGACGCCCCGGCGGGTGAGCGCGCGGAGGGCGAGCGGGCGGCGACGCCGCTGGACGGCGGCGGGGCGCCCGTGCCTGCGCGCGGCGGCACGAGCCGGCCGACCGCGGCGGCGAAGGCCACCGGCAAGGCGGCGTTCTTCCTCTTCCTCTACCTGGAGGTCCTGGACGCGTCGTTCTCCTTCGACGGCGTCGTCGGCGCGTTCGCCATCACCTCCGACCCCATCGTCATCGCCCTCGGCCTGGGCATCGGCGCGATGTACATCCGCTCGATGACCGTGCACCTGGTGCGCGAGGGGACGCTGGCGCAGTACCCGTACCTGGAGAACGGCGCCCTGTGGGCCATCGGCGCCCTCGCCGTCATCCTGCTGCTCAGCATCGAGGTGGAGGTCCCGGAGGTCGTCACGGGCCTGGTCGGGCTGGCGTTCATCGTCTCCGCGCTGGTGTCCTCGATCGTGCACAACCGCCGCCACCCCGAGGACGCGCACGTCGGGACGGAGGGCGGGGAGCCCGCGCAGCACGAGCAGGCGGCCACCGGCCGCTGACCGGCGGGCGGGGCGGCGCGAGGCCGTCCAGGAGCGGCACGACGAGGGGAGCGCGGGTGGCGGGCGGCGGGCGGCCGGACGAGGCGGTGCACACCTTCCTGGGACGCCCGGGCCCGCGGCGCAGCGCCCGCACCCTGGCCGACCACCTGCACCCGCCGCGCCCGGCACCGCGGGCGGCGCCCCGGCCTCCGCAGCCGTCGCCGCAGCCGTCGCCGCAGCCGCAGCCGCAGCCGTCGCCGCAGCCGCAGCCGCAGCCGTCGCCGCAGCCGCAGCCGTCGCCCCAGCCGGTGGCCCGCCCGGCGCCCCCGGCGGCCCGGCCGGCCCCGCGACCGGCACCGTCCCCGACGACCCGGCCCACGTCCCGGCCGGCGCCCGCCCCGGCGCCGGCGCCCGCCCCGGCGCCGGCGCCCGAGGTGGGGCGGGCGCGCGCGGCGGAGGCCCGCACCGTCCTGGACGGCGACTCCCCGGTGACCACCGTGCCGGCCGCCGCCCGCACCGGCGGGACGCTGCGCATCACGCTGCGCTGGACGCCGCAGGTCAGCGCCGGCGGGCTGCGCCGCAGCACCGACGTGCACCTGGGCTGCCTGTGGGAGACCCGCGACGGGCACAGCGGCTCGGTGCAGGCCCTCGGCGGGCTGCTCGCCGCCCCCGGGTACGGCACGCGCCAGGTGCTGCGGCTGGGGCCGCGCACCGAGGAGGAGGGCGAGGAGCTGCTCGTCGACACCCGCCACCTGGACGTGCTGCGGCGCGTGGTCCTGTTCCTGCACGGCACCCGCGGCGCCCCGGACTGGGCGGCGCTGGACCCGCACCTGACGCTGCGCCGGCGCGACGGCAGCCGCCTGCAGGCGTGGGCGGGCGAGCCGGCCCCGGGCGCGCGCACGTGCGCCCTGCTGTCGGTGCACGACGTGGCCGGCGACCTGGTGGTGCGCCGCGAGGCGGAGTGGTTCACCGGGCCGGCCGCCGAGGTCGCCGCGGCCTACGGCTTCGACCTCGACTGGGACCCCACGGGCACCGTCCCCCGCGCGTCGTGAGGGCCGCGCCCGCGGGGGTGGCAAGCTGACCCGGGGCCGTGACCTGGACGAGACCAGGACGCGGCCCCCACCACCCGCACGGGCACCACCACGACGACCACGACGACCCGCAGGAGGAGCGATGGCGGTCAGCCTCAGCAAGGGCCAGACGCTGAGCCTGGAGAAGTCCGGCGGTGGCCGGCTGACCCGCGTCTTCATGGGGCTGGGCTGGGACGCGGTGGCCCGCGGGTTCCTGGGCCGGCGCAAGTCCGTCGACGTCGACCTGGACGCCTCGGCGCTGCTGTTCGACGCGCGCGGGGAGCTGGTGGACCAGGTGTGGTTCCAGCAGCTGCGCAGCCGCGACGGGTCGGTGCAGCACACGGGCGACAACCTGACCGGCGCCGGCGAGGGCGACGACGAGCGGATCGTCGTGGACCTGTCCGCCGTCCCGGCCGCCGTCGCGTCGGTGGTCTTCACCGTCAACAGCTTCACCGGGCAGGACTTCTCCTCGATCCAGAACGCGTTCTGCCGCCTGGTGGACGCGGCCGGCCCGCAGGAGGTCGAGCTGGCCCGCTACGAGCTGTCCGGCGCCGGCCGGCACACCGCGCAGGTCATGGCCAAGCTCACCCGCCAGGGCAGGGGCTGGGCGATGACGGCGATCGGGCAGACCGCCTCGGGGCGCACGTTCAGCGAGCTGCTGCCCGCCGTGCGGCCGCACCTGTGAGCACCGCCCCCACCGCCCCGCCCGGTCCCGGCGCCCACCGGCGCTGAGGGTGCGGCACTTCTCCGCCCTCGACGCCGGCACCGTCGAGCGGCTCTTCCACGCCCCGCCGGAGCCGGTGGACCTGGCCGGCGACCGCGACGAGCTGGCCGTCGCGCTGGGCGCGACCCTCTACTGCCCGGCGACCCGCCAGCGGCTGGCCGGGGACCTGCTGGGGCTGTCCGCCCGCGGGGTGCTCAGCGCGGTGGCCTGCCTGGAGGACTCGGTGCCCGACGGCCGCGTCGCCGAGGCCGAGGACACCCTCGTGCGCGAGCTGGCCGGGCTGGCGCGCGCCCCGCAGTGGCGCGAGCGGCCGCCGATGATGCTCTTCGTGCGCGCCCGCACCCCGCAGCAGCTGCTGCGGGTGGTCGAGCGCAGCGGGGAGGGCCTGGACTGCCTGCTGGGGTTCGTGCTGCCGAAGTTCGGCGGCTCCCGGCAGCCGGAGCCGGAGCGGTGGCTGGCCGCGGTGCGCCGCGCGGGCGAGCTGGCCGGACGGCGCCTGTGGGCGATGCCCGTGCTCGAGAGCCGCGACATCGCCCACCTGGACACCCGGCAGGCCGCCCTGCTGGCGGTGCGCGACGTGCTGGACGGGAACCGCGACCTCGTCCTGGCCGTGCGCACCGGTGCCACCGACCTGTCGGCCGCCTACGGGCTGCGCCGGCCCCGCGGGCGCACGGTGTGGGACGTGCGGGTCGTGGCCGACGTCCTGGGCGACGTCGTCAACGTCCTGGGCCGCGCGGACGGGTCCGGGTACCCGATCACCGCGCCCGTGTGGGAGCACTTCACCTCGGGCGAGCGCGTGGTGCGCTCCGCGCTGGACGCCGGGCCCTTCGAGGAGTCCGGCGCCGAGCAGCTGCGCCGGCGGCTGGAGGAGGCCGGGCTGGACGGCCTGGTGCGCGAGCTGGAGCTGGACCGCGTCAACGGCCTGCAGGGCAAGACGGTCATCCACCCCTCGCACGTGGCGGTGGTGCACGCCCTGTCGGTGGTCACGCACGAGGACTTCTGCGACGCGGTCGACATCGTGCGGGCGCCCGGTGGCGGGGCGATGGCCTCCAGCTACCGCAACAAGATGAACGAGGCGGGTCCGCACCGGCCGTGGGCCGAGCGCGTCCTGGCCCGCGCCCGGGCGTTCGGCGTGGCCCGCGAGGACGTCACCTACGTGCACGTGCTGCAGGCCCAGGACGAGGCGCACCGCGCCGGGCGGGCGGCCGGGTGAGCGCGGCCGAGCCCACCGGGGCGCCGCTCTGGAGCGGGACCTGGGTGGCGCAGCGGCTCGGGGTCCGGCTGGAGGACGCGGGCGGCGCCGACGGGCTCGGCGCGCACAACCTGGTCGGCCTGGCGCTGCGCCGCAACCCCCGCCGCGCGCACCTGCTGGTCTCCACCGTCCTCGGCAAGCACGTGCCCACCGATCCGCGGCTGGTGCGCGCGGCCGCGCTGCGGCTGGGGCACCTGGTGGGCGACGTCCTCGCCCCGGGCACCCCGGCGCCCGGTCCCGCGCCGGCGGTGTGGCGGGCGGCCCTGGCCGGGGACGGCGCCGCCGCGGCGAGCGCCCTGGCGACGGTCCTGGACCCGCCGCCGCGCGTGCCGCACGCCCTCGTCCTGGCCTACGCCGAGACGGCGACGGGACTGGGGCACGGGGTGGCGCAGGCGCTCGGCTGCGCGTGCCTGCACTCCACCCGCCGGTCCGTGCCCGGGGCGGTGGACGCGGCCGCGTTCGAGGAGGAGCACTCGCACGCCACCGGGCACCAGGTGCTCGCCGCCGACCCGGAGGTGCTGGCCGCCCTCGACGACGCGCACGTGCCGCTGGTCCTCGTCGACGACGAGCTGTCCACCGGCCGCACCGTGGCGAACACCCTGCGGGTCCTGCACGCGCGCACCGCCCGCCGCCGCTACGTCGTGGCGGGGCTGCTGGACGTGCGCTCGGACGCGGACCGCGCCGCGCTGGACGCCCTGGCCGCCGAGCTGGGCGCCCGCGTGGACGTCGTGGCGCTGGCCCGCGGGCGCGTGCACCTGCCGGCGGACGTCCTGGCCCGCGGCGCGGCCCTCGCCGCCGCGGCGGCCCCGCCGCCGGTGTCCACCCCCGAGGACCCCGGCGGCCCGGGCGACGTCGCCGTCCTGGGCGGCGGCTGGCCGGACGGCCTGCCGGTGACCGGCCGGGCCGGGACGTCCGCGGCCGACGCCCACCGCGTGGCGGCCGCGTGCGAGGAGGTGGCCGGGCGGCTGGCGGTGGAGCTGGCGCAGCGGCTGGCCGGGGGCGCCGCGGCACCCGGCGCGCCGCAGGTCCTCGTGCTCGCGACCGAGGAGCTCCTGGACGCCCCCCAGCGCGTCGCCGCCGCCCTCGCCGGCCGGCTGCCCGCCCTCGTCCCCGGCACCCGCGTGCTGGTCTCCTCCACGACGCGCTCACCCGTGCCGGCCGTCGACGAGGCCGGGTACGCCGTGCGCACGTCGCTGGCGCTGCCCAGCACCGACCGTCCCGTCGACGGCCCCGGGCCCCGCTTCGCCCACAACGTCCCCGGCGCGCGGCGCTGGGGCGCGTGCGTCCTCGTCGCCGACACCGCCTCCTCGCGCGCGGCGCTGCTGGCCCCGGGCGGGCCGCTGGCCGCCCTGCGCCCGCTCGCCGACCACCTGCTGCTCGTCCACCTGCCCGCCGACGCCCGGGAGCTCGCACCGTGACCAGCACCACCACGTCCGCCGCCCCCGGCGCGCCGCGGCGCCCGCCGCAGCCGCTGCGGGGGCCGGGCTTCGGCTCCTACGCCCCCGACGAGGTCGGCTGGCTGCTGACCGACCTGTCGGGCGTGGCCCTGGAGGCGCCGGTGGAGGAGCGGGAGGAGGCCGTGCAGTCCGGCGGCGCGCACTACGCCGAGTCGCTGCCCGTGGAGCACCGCCCCGGCCCCGCCTACCGCGCCCTGTACGAGGAGGCGCTGCGCCGCTCGGCCCGCCGCGTGGCCCTCGGGGTGGGCGTGGTGGCGGAGCTGCTGCGCGCCGAGCGCGGCGAGCGGGTCGTGGTGGCCTCGCTGGCCCGCGCGGGGACGCCCGTCGGCGTCCTGCTGCGCCGGTGGGCCGCGCAGCGGCTGCACCTGGACTGGCCGCACTTCGCGGTCTCCATCGTCCGCGGGCGCGGCGTCGACGTCGCCGCGCTGCGCTGGCTGGCCGAGCACCACGACCCGGCGCGGGTCGTGTTCGTCGACGGCTGGACCGGCAAGGGCGCGATCGCGCGGGAGCTGTCCGCGGCGCTCGCGGCCGCGCCGGTCGCGGGGTTCTCCGACGACCTGGCGGTGCTGGCCGACCCCGGTGCGTGCGTGCGCACGTTCGGCGGGCGCGGCGACTGGCTGGTGCCCTCGGCGTGCCTGAACTCCACGGTCTCTGGGCTGGTCAGCCGCACCGTCCTCAACGACCGGCTGCTGGCGCCGTGGCAGTTCCACGGCGCCAAGCACTACCGCGACCTCGCCGCCGACGACGTGTCCGGCGACTTCCTCGACGCGGTGACCGCCCGCTTCGGCGAGGTCGCCGGGGAGGTGCCGGCCGCGGCGGAGACGGTGCGCGCCGGGGACCGCACCGCCACCTTCGCCGGGTGGCGGGCCGTGGAGGAGCTGTCGGCGGCGTACGGGATCGGCGACGTGAACCTCGTCAAGCCCGGTGTGGGGGAGACGACCCGGGTGCTGCTGCGGCGGGTCCCGTGGCGGGTGCTGGTGCGCCCGGACGCCGAGCTGGAGCACCCCGGGGACCTGGCGCACGTGCGGCTGCTGGCCGCCGAGCGCGGGGTGCCGGTGGAGGAGGTGCCGGGCCTGGCCTACAGCGCCGTCGGCCTCGTCCACCCGCGGTACACGCGCGGGGCGACGGGCGCCGACGGGCGGGCGGTGCGCGCGTGAGCGGCCTGCTGGCCGCCAGCGACCTGGACCAGACGCTGGTCTTCTCCCGCCGCTCGGCGCGCGCCGACGTGGCCGGCCTGGTCCCGGTCGAGGAGTACCGGGGGGAGACGATCTCCTGGGTGACGCCGCGCGCCTGGGAGCTGCTGGGCCGGCTGGTCGCCACGGGCGCCTTCGTCCCGGTCACGACCCGCACGAGCGAGCAGTACGCGCGGCTCCGCTGGCCCGGCCCCGCGCCCCGGTGGGCGGTGACCGCCAACGGCGGGGTGCTGCTGGCCGACGGCGAGCCGGACGCCGCCTGGGCGCGGCGGGTCGAGGCGGCGCTCGCCGGCTGCGCGCCGGTCGAGCTCGCGCACGCGGCGCTGGCCCGGCTGGCCGCCGACCTGCACGCCGCCGTCCCCGGCTCGGAGGCGCCGGCGGTCCGGGCCGTGAGCCGGCTGTTCTGCTACGCCGTGCTGCGCGAGGGGCAGCGCCAGGAGCTCGAGGGCCCGCGGCTGGGCGAGCTGACGGCGCTGCTGGACGGCTGGGGGCACACCGTCTCCCTGCAGGGCCGCAAGCTGTACGCCGTGCCGCGGCCGCTGACGAAGTCCGCCGCGGTCGCCGAGGTCGCCGCCCGCCTGGGCGCGGACGGCTTCGTCGCCGCGGGTGACTCGCTGCTCGACGTGGACCTGCTGCGCGCGGCCCGCACCGCCCGCCGCCCCCGCCACGGGGAGCTGTTCGCGGCCGGCTGGGACGGGCCGGCGCAGCTGACCGCGGCCGTCGGCGCCGCGGCGGGGGAGGAGATCGCGGCGTGGCTGCTCGCCGCCGCGACCCCCGCCCCCGCGCAGGTCACCTGATGGCGCCCCGCATCACTTGATGGCGCCGCGGGTCACGCCGGACATCACCCAGCGCTGGGCGAAGACGTAGACGAGGATCGTCGGCGCCATCGCCATGAGGTACGAGGCGAACGCCACGTTGTAGTCCGTGGAGAACGCCAGCTGGAAGATCTTCTGCACGACGGGGATCGTCTGCAGCGTCTGGTCGGCCGTGATCAGCGAGGGCATCATGAAGTCGTTCCAGCTGGCCAGGAACGCGAAGATGCCGACGGTGGCGTTCATGGGCGCCAGCAGCGGGAAGATCAGCTTCCAGAACACCTGCCAGGTGCTGGCCCCGTCCATCCGGGCGCTCTCCTCCAGCTCGGCCGGGATGGAGCGCAGGAACGCCGAGTACAGCAGCACGCTGAAGGACAGCTGGAACAGCACGTGCAGCAGCGCCACGCCGCCGGGGTTGTCCAGCGCCAGCCAGCTCGTCAGCTTCACCTGCGGCAGCGCCACGACGGGGAACGGGATGAACATCGCCGCCAGCAGGTAGAAGTACGACCAGCGGAACAGGCGGCGGTCCCAGTTGCGGGCGATGGCGAAGGACGCCCAGGAGGCCAGCAGCAGCGTGCCCGCGACCGTCGCCGCGCTGATCGCCGCGGACACCGCGAACGCGCGGGCGAACCCGGTCAGCGTCCACGCGTCGACGAAGCTGCCCCAGTTCAGCGGCCACGGCGGGGCGAAGCCCGTGCCGGCGACGGCCTGCTCGGGCGTCTTGAACGCCATGACGACGGCGAAGTACAGCGGGACGAGGACCGTCAGGGAGGCCAGCGCGAGCAGCGCGGTCAGCCCCCAGCCGCGGAAGCGGCGGCGGTCGCCGACGACCTCGACGGACCGGCGCGGCTTCGCGCCCCTGGCCGCGGCGGAGACGGTGGCGGGGTCGGTGGTGAACCCGGTGGTGGCCATCAGAGCGACACCCCTCGACGTCGGATGATCTGCAGCTGCAGGACGGAGATGACGACGGTGACGACGAAGAACATGACCGCGTTGGCCATCTGGTAGGCGTAGTCGCCGCTGGTGAAACCGGTGAAGATGGTCATGGCGACGCTGCGCGTCGCGGTGCCGGGACCGCCGTCGGTCAGGCCCACGATGATGTCGTAGGCGTTGAGGAAGTTCTTGAAGCCGAGCACGGTGTTGATGACGACGTAGCCGGCGACGAGCGGCAGCGTGATGGAGGCGAACTGCCGCCAGGCGCTCGCGCCGTCCAGGGCGGCGGCCTCGTACACCTCCTCGGGCACGGCCAGCAGGCCCGCCAGGTAGATGATCAGCGCGCTGGGGACCGCCTGCCAGGCGGTGACGAGGACGACGCCGAGCCAGGCGAGGTCCGGGTTGGCCAGGATGCTCTCCTCCAGCCCCGTGATGCCCAGCGAGGAGGCGATCGCGGGCACGGAGGAGGACAGCAGGTAGTTGAAGACGAACGCGATGACGATGCCGGAGACGACCATCGGGATGAAGAACACCCCGCGCAGCGCCGTCTTGAACTTGATCCGCGCGTTGAGGCCGAGGGCCAGGGCCAGCGCGACGACGTTGACGAGCACGACGGTCACCACGGCGAAGCCCAGGGTGAAGGCGTACGCGGAACGGATGTTCGGGTCGGTGAACAGCACCGCGTAGTTGGCCAGCCCGATGAACTCCCAGTCGCCGTAGCCGACGTAGTTCGTGAGGCTGACCGCCGCGCCCGCCAGGGCGGGCAGGGTGATGAAGGCCGTGAACAGGGCGACCGCGGGCAGCAGGAAGAGGTGGAAGGTCAGGTCGACCGGCTTGCGGCGCTGGCGGACGACGGCGACGCCGTCGCCCGCGGCGCCGTCCGGGCCGGTGCCGGACGCCCGGCGGGCGGGCGCCTGCCGGCTGGAGGTGGTGGCCACGAGGGGGCTCCTTCGGTCCGTGGTGGACGGGGGTGGGGGAGGCCTCGGGCCTCAGGCGGCCGAGCGCGTCGCCAGCCGCGCCCAGTCCTCGTCGACGCGGCGCAGGAACGTGGCGGCGTCGCCGGAGCGCACCGCGTCCTGCAGGTAGTTGCCCAGCGGGATGGTCAGCGGCACGTAGGTGTTGGCGCCCTGGTAGATGCGGCCCTCCTCGAGCGCGGGCTGCAGGCCGACCAGGCGCGGGTCCTCCAGCGGCTGCGCGTCCAGCAGCGGGGAGGTGGCGAGGTTGTCGGCGTTGTAGCGGGCGATCACCTCGTCCTGCATGAGCCACTGCAGCATCTCGCGCGCCGCGCCCTGGTACGGCGAGGCCGTGGGGATCCACAGGGCCAGGTCGAGGTTGACGCGGGCGCGCGCCTCGGCAGGGTCCTCGGTCATCGGCAGCGGGAAGGTGCCGAAGCGCAGGTCGGGGTCGACCTTCTCCAGCTCGCCCAGCGCCCACGGGCCCTGGAAGTACATGGCGGCCTCGCCGCGGCCGAAGGCCAGGTTGCCGTCGGCGTAGTCGCGGCTGGCGGCGTCGCGGTTGGAGAACGCCGCCAGCTGCAGCATCTTCTCCACCGGCTCGCGGAACTGCTCCGAGAAGGACACCTCGGCGTCGGGGCCGGCGTCGGGCCCGAGCTCGCGCAGGTCGGCGAAGAAGCCGGCCACGTCCAGGGCGCTGCCGGTGCAGTAGTCGAACAGCCCCTGCTGGATCGTCCACACCTCCGCGTACGTGCTGTACAGGGGGGTGACGTCGGCCGCGGCGAACGTCTCGCACGCGGCCAGCAGCTCGCTCCACGTCGTCGGCACGGCGACGTCGAAGCGCTCGAAGATCTCCTCGTTGTAGATGACGCCCGCGGAGGCCACGGAGTAGGGCAGGACGTTCGTCTGCCCCTCGTTGGTCGCGAACTGGTCGACGAGGTCCTGGTACTGCGGGTCGACGCGCTGCGCCTCGGGCAGGTCCGACAGGTCCGTCAGGACGCCGGTGGAGACGTAGTTGCCGACCTCGAGGGTGTAGTTCCAAGCCGCCAGGTCCGGCGGCTGGTTGCGCACGAACTGCGGCACCAGGGCGGTCTGCGAGGAGTCGTGCACGGCGCGCACGCGGTCCTGGGAGGCGTTGAACTCGGCGACGAGGTCACCGAAGTACCCGATGACCTCGGGCTTGTTCTGGAAGAAGCGGACCGGGTCGGGTCCGGAGCCGCCGGACCCGGCGCCGCAGCCGGCAGCCGTCAGCGCGAGCCCGCCGGCGCCCGCGGCCAGCAGCGAGCGGCGGCTGAGGTGTCCTGGGGGTAGCACGTCGTCGTCCCTCCCGTCTCGGGGACCCCGCCGGCGCCGTCGCCGGCGGGGGTGGTGCTGGGGTGGTGCTGGGGTGGTGCTCGGGTGGCGGGGGGCGGCCCGGGGGGGCCGCGCCCCCCCCCCCCCCACCCCCCCCCCACCTCGCGCGGGTGTGCGTGCGGCGCCGGGGCGCCGCACGTGCTGCAGCCCTGCGGGCTGCCTCCCGGCCGGCCACCACCCCGGCTAGGCTGCGGGGA
>NZ_JBJLSH010000035.1:0-52074 GCF_050871905.1 Kineococcus haloalkalitolerans | reverse complement strand
CCGCGGTGATCACGGATCGGTGAACGCTCACCCGTCCGTGATCACCGCGGGGTCCTGCCGTGATCTTGCTGAGATTCCCTGCAAGATCACGGTGGGAGGGGCGGGGCTGCGGGACGAGCGGGGCGGGAGCGGTGAGCCGGAGCGGGCGGGTCGTCAGTCCTCGCCCTGCGCGCGCATCCGGGCGACGTCGGCGTTGACCAGGCCCAGCAGGACCAGGTCGACCACCAGGCCCGCGGTCGCGGCGAACTGCGACGTCGCGAACAGGAACACCTGCGTCACCAGCAGGGACACGAGCACCGCCCGCTGCAGCGACTCCACCGCGGCGCGGCGGCCCGCCCGGCGCGCCTGCACCACCGCGACCAGCGAGAACAGCAGCGACGCCGAGGCGCCCACCAGCACGCCCCAGCCGGACACGCCCAGACCGCCGCTCGAGCCCTGCAGGGCCGCGACCGTCAGCGTCGACCCGGTCGCCTGCACCAGCAGGAGCACCGCCATCGCCGGCACCGCCCACGGCCGGTGCGCCGCGCGGTCGAAGGCGCGCCCCACGCGCGCCCACAGGTGCTCCAGCCTCGCCGGCACGGGCGCCGGGGCCGGCTCGACCGCCGCCAGCAGCGTCCGCAGCTCCGCCGCGCCGGGGGAGTCCGGCACCCGCTCCAGCGAGCGCAGCACCTCGTCGCGCCGGCTCGCGGGCAGCCGCCCGGCCAGGCCGTCGACGAGCACGTGCGCCGCGTTGGCGACCACCTCGTCGTCCTCCAGCGTGCGGTGCCGGCGCCACCAGTAGGCGCCCACCACGAGACCGGCGAACACCACGTACATGATCGCCGCGGCGGGTTCGAAGAAGTAGTCGTTGTCGGCCGTGACGAACTTGCCGACCTCGTCGATGAACAGCCCGAACCCGATCCCGCCCAGCAGCGCCGCCACCGGCCGCGGGCCGCGGCCCACGTAGGCGAACTGCAGGACCAGCGCCGCCAGCATGAGCAGCCCGCCGGGCAGCACGTGCGCCACGTGCAGGTCGCTGTCGCCACCGATGCGCGGGTAGCCGCTGAGGGCGAGGAAGGCACGGGTGACGAGGATCGTCGCCACCGCCGCGACGACGAACGTCGTCAGGTGCTGCACGGCCTTCTCGCTGCGCACGAGGTCCATGCGCAGCAGCGGGCTCAGCCGCCGGGACGGCTCGCGGGACGCGGGGGAGGGGATGAGGGCCGGCACCCGGCCACGCTAACGAGCCGCCCGCGCCCGGCTCCCCCGGGCGGGGCCGCGCTCAGGAGGGCGCGAGCGTCGCCGGGCCGCTGGACAGGACCGCCGCCGCCAGCGCCCGCGAGGCGGGGCGGTCGCGCGTGCGGGGGTTGGTCAGCAGCACCAGGTCGATCTGCCCCAGCTCGGGCAGCTCGTGCCGCCGGCCCAGCGGCGTCAGCTGCGGCGGCACCAGGCTCGTGGCCAGGCACGAGACGCCGATGCCCGCGGCCACCGCGGCGATGAGGCCGTTGACGCCGCGGCACACGCACGCCGTGCGGTAGGCGATCCCGGCCGCGTCCAGCGCCTCGTGCATCGCCGACGCGCTCAGGCTCGGGCCCGGGTAGACGGCCAGCGGCACCGGCCGGGCCAGGTCCAGGCGGGTGGTGGGCGTGCCCACCCACACCAGCCGCTCGCGCTTGACCAGCTGCCCCTCGCCCGAGCCGCGCGGGCGCTTGCCGATGAACACGTCCAGGCGGTCGTTGCCCAGCCGCCGGTGCAGGCTGCCGGACTGGTCGACCGTCAGCTCCAGGTCCACGCGCGGGTTCTCGGCGCGGAAGTCGCGCAGGATCTGCGGCAGCCGGGTCAGCGCCAGGTCGTCGGACATGCCGATCCGCAGCCGCCCGTGCGGGCGCTCGCCGCGGAAGTAGCCGGCGGCCCGCTCGTGGCTGGCGAGGATCGCGCGGGCGAAACCCGCCATCGCCTCCCCGTCCGGCGTCAGCGCCACCGAGTGCGTGTCGCGCTGCACCAGCAACCGCCCGACGGCGTCCTCCAGCTTGCGCACGTGCTGGCTGACGGTGGACTGGCGCACGCCGGTGCGGGCCGCGGCCTGCGTGAACGAGTTCGTCTGCGCGAGCGCCAGGAACGAGCGCAGCTGCACCGGGTCGAACGTCGCCGTCGGGTCCACCTCGACCGCCTCATCACGGATCGGAATGACTGATAGTCGCCCGATCACGGTAACCCCTGGGCGGGACGGGGGATAGGAAGGAGGAGACGACGAACCACGAGAGGCCCCACCGTGACCTCGGCGACCGCCGACACCCGCACCGGACGACCACCCCGCCGCCCCCACCCGCCGCGCCTGCCCCGGCCGCACCTGCCGCGCGCCACGTTCGCCGCGCTGGCCGTGCCGAACTTCCGCCTGTACGCCGGTGGTCAGGCCGTCGCCAACACCGGTACCTGGATCCAGAACATCGCCCTGGACTGGCTCGTGCTGCAGCTGACCGGCAGCCCCGCTGCCGTCGGCATCGCGATGGCGCTGCAGTTCACGCCGATCCTGCTGTTCGGCATGCACGGCGGGATGCTCGCCGACCGGTACCCCAAGCGGACCATCCTGCTCGTCACGCAGCTGCTCAACGCCGCCGTCGCGCTCGCGCTGGCCGTGCTGACCATCACCGGCGCCGTCACCGTGGGCCTCGTCTACCTCCTGGCGCTCGTCGGCGGTCTCGTCTTCGCCGTCGACAACCCCACCCGGCAGAGCTTCGTCAGCGAGGTCGTGCCCGCGCACCACCTGCGCAACGCCGTCGCCCTCAACGCCGCCGTCTTCCAGACCACCCGCCTCGTCGGGCCCGCCGTCGCCAGCGTCCTCATCGCCGGGGTCGGCACCGGCTGGGCGTTCGGGATCAACGCCCTGTGCTACCTCGGGCCCACGCTCGCGCTCGCCGCGATGAACACCGCCGCCCTCGTGCGCCACCCGGTCGCCGCGCGCGCGAAGGGGCAGCTGCGCTCGGCGCTGCGGTACGTGCGCGATCGTCCGCACGTGGCGTGGACGATCGCCCTCGTCGGCGTCTTCGGCACCTTCGGGCTGAACTTCCCCGTCGTCCTGACCGCCATGGCCAGCCGCACGTTCGACGGCGACGCCGGCCTGTACGGCTTCTTCAACATCGTCGTGGCCGTCGGCTCCATCGCGGGCGCGCTCATCGCCGGCGGGCGCACCCACACGCGGCTGCGGCTCATCGTCGCCCTCGGCGCGGCCTTCGGCCTCGCGCAGCTGCTCGCCGCGTTCGCGCCGACGCTGGAGCTGTTCGTCGCGGCCCTGGTCGCCATGGGCGTCACCAACCTCGCCTTCCAGGCGATGGCCAACTCCACCGTC
Source organism: Kineococcus haloalkalitolerans (assembly GCF_050871905.1). Classification (NCBI taxonomy): domain Bacteria; kingdom Bacillati; phylum Actinomycetota; class Actinomycetes; order Kineosporiales; family Kineosporiaceae; genus Kineococcus; species Kineococcus haloalkalitolerans. Next base: position 48,749 of record NZ_JBJLSH010000035.1, on the reverse strand, counting down.
CAGCTGTCCGTGGACCCGGAGTACCGGGGGCGGGTCATGGGCCTGTACATGCTCGTCTTCATCGGAGGCACGCCGTTCGGCGCCCCGCTCATCGGCTGGATCACCGAGCACGCCGGGGTGCGCGCCGGGATGGCGGTGTGCGGGGCGGTGCCGCTGCTGGCGGCCCTGGTCATCGGCGCCGTCCTCGCGCGCCGCGCCGCCCGGCTGGAGCGCGCGGCGCCGGTCGCGGCCCGGGCGGCGGCTGCCCGCTGACGGCGCTGTCCACACAGCTCCACAGTCGTCCACACCCTGTGTCCACAGCTGTGGACGACGGTGGGGACGGCGGTGGGGACCGGGGGCGGCGACGCGCGCCCCGGTGCCGCCGGCACCCCGGTGGGTAGGGTGGGCCGACCGTCGACCCACGAGGTGCCCCGTGCCGAAGAAGAAGCTCGCACGCCGTCACCGGGGCGGCCCGCAGCGGCCCACCGGGGAGCTGTCGCCCGTGCGCGCCGGCGGCCGCGCCCTCGACGGCCTGCAGGTGCCGTACCGCACCTTCCTCGAGCTCGAGGAGGACGAGACGGTCATGCCGGTCGGGGACATCGAGGCGCGCCTCATGGAGTCCCTCGGCTGGTTGCTGCTCGAGCGCGGCGAGGACGTCGTGCCCGCCGCCGCCCGCCGCTTCGAGGCCGAGGAGCTGCGCGGCTTCCTGCACGAGCTCGTCCCGCAGGTCGCGCAGCAGCACGGCGTGGACCCGCAGGCCCTCGTCGACGAGACCCGCGTGGCGTGGACGACGTACCTGATGTTCCTCGGCGAGTCCGGGCAGTGGCAGGGGCAGCCGGAGGAGCTGGCCGCCTGCCTCGACGTGGTCTCCGGCGGCGCCACCGGCGCCGAGGGGGACAAGCACACCGTCCTCGACGCCGTGGAGGCCGTCGCCGTCGCCGCCGGGGACGACGCCGAGCGCCGCGCCCTGGCCCGGCTGCCGTTCACCCGCGGGGTGGGGGCGCTGCTGGACCGCCTGGCCGCCGGCGAGGACGTCGGCGCCGCCGACGTCGCCACCGGCCGCGGCGTCGACCTCGTGCGCGAGGCCGTCGGCGAGGACGGCCCCGACGCGACGGCGCTGTGGCTGGAGTGGCTGTCCGGGGGCGTCGTGGAGGTGCAGGACGGCCGCACGCGCGTGCCGGGCGCCCGCCGGGGCGAGGACGGGGGCGCGGACCCCGACGACGAGGGGGACCTCGACCTGGACGTGGCCCGCGACGTGGCCGTGGCGTGGGTGGGCGAGCAGCTGGCCGCCGCCGGGTCGCCCGCGGCCGTCGTGGGCGCGCTGACCGCGCTCGCGGCCGCCGTCGTCGACCCCGTCGACGAGGCCGGCCTGGCCGACACCCTCACCGGGTCGGGCGACGAGGAGGAGCTGCCGCAGGTGCGGGCCGTCGTGCAGCGGCTGGCCGACGGCGGCCTGCTGTCCGGCGAGGCGCCGTGGCGCGCCGAGGAGGGCTTCGCCCGCACCGTCCTGCAGGTGCTGGAGCAGTTCTTCGACCCGCCCGGCGGCGGCGACTTCTTCGACTCCGCCGGCCGCGGCTGACCCCCGCGGCCCGGCGCCGCGCCTCAGCGGCGCAGGACCTCGTCCAGCCAGGCGAGCACCGGGGCGGTCAGGCGCCGCTCGAACTCCGGGCCCGCGTGCCCGACGCCCGGCAGCAGCCGGAACGTCACGTCCGCGCGCCGGCGCACCAGCTCCTCCACGACGAGCACCGTCTGCTGGTGCGGCACCAGCGGGTCCTCGGACCCCGCGGCCAGCCAGAACGCCGGCAGCACCGGCGCCGCCCGCAGCCACGGCACCGGGTTCGCGCTCTGCACCAGGCCGGGCACCTCCGCCAGCGGGGCGCCGAGGAACCGCGACTCCGGCGAGTCCGCACCGCCGTGGTCCATCACGGGCGTGCCGTCGCGCGGGGGAGCGGCGGCCAGCTGGGCGTCCATGAGGGAGAAGTCCGAGGGCCCGTACCAGCCGACCACGGCCGCCACCGAGGAGTCCGCGCCGACCGTGTCGAAGGGGGTGCGCCGCCCGCCCGTCGCGCCCGCCATCACCGCCAGGTAGGCGCCCGCCGAGCGGCCCCACGCGGCGAACCGCTCCGCGTCCAGGTCCAGCTCGCCGGCGTGGTGGCGCAGGTGCGCGACGGCCCGCTTCACGTCCTGCACGGCCGCCGGGAAGACCGCCTCGCCGGACAGGCGGTAGCCCACCGCGGCGACGGCGTACCCGTGCGCCAGCAGGGCCGGCAGGGCGTCCAGCTCGCCCGTGCGGTCCCCGGCGCGGAAGGCACCGCCGTGCACGGCCACCACCACCGGGTGCGGGCCGGGCCCGTCGGGCACGTGCAGGTCCAGCAGCTGGCGGGGGGAGTCCGAGCCGTAGGGGACGGTCCGCCACGGGAGGGGCACCTGGGGCACCTGGGGCACACGGCGACCGTAGCGGCGCCTCACAGCGGGGGAGCGGCCAGGCTCTCGTAGGCGTCCAGCTCCCCGTGGTGCGCCTCGCGCTCGCCCGCGCTCGTCCACGCCAGCGCGACGGCGTGGCGCTGCAGCTGCACCACCTCGTCGGGCGCCAGGTCCGCACCGGCCACCACCTCCCGCAGGGCCGCGGTCGGGCCGGAGGGTGAGCCGGCGACGGCCACCCGCACCCCCGCGCGCAGCAGCCGCGCGACGACGTCCGGGTCCGGGCGGCACGTCAGGCCCGCACCGCGCTGCCGCACGAGCTCCAGCAGCCGCGGGTCACCGGCCAGGTCGCCGGCGTCGGACAGGCGGTCGGCGCCCAGGTCCCCCAGCGCGCGCCGCACCCTCCGGGCCCCGTCGCCGTCGCCGTCCCGGTCGGCGGGGCCGCAGCGCACCGCCAGGCCCAGTCCCGCCCCCCGCACCCGCGCGGCGAGCTCGGCGGCGAGCTGCCCGTCGAGGTCGCCGTCGAGCTCGACGCCGACCAGGAGGTCGCGGCGGGCCAGGACGTCCTCCAGCGGCTCCGGCGCCGAGGCGTCCAGGCGCACCACCAGCCCGCAGGTCGTGCCCCGCTCGCGCTCCACCTCGTCCGCCGCGGCGCGCAGGCCGCGCAGCAGGTCGCCGAGCGGGACACCGCCCGCCGCGCGAGGGTCGAACGACACCTCCGCGTGCAGGACGTCCTGCTCCGCCGCCGCGCGCAGGTACGCGGTCAGCCGGGCGGGCGGGTCCGCGTCCTCCCCGTGCTCGGCGTCCAGGCGCACGTCCAGGTCGCACTTGGGCAGCTCGTCCACGAACGCCGTGAGGTCCACGGCGCGATCCTCCCGCGTCGCCGCCCCCGCGGGAACCCGGGAGCCCGGGACCTCGGGGACCCGGAGGGTCTCGGGGCCCGCTGCCGGGGCTCGCGTTGACACCCCGTCGAGGGCGGTGCCAGGCTCCGTGAACGCTCACGGTGGACGATCACCGCGGGACGACGACGGAGTCTGGAGCAGCGGTGAAGCTCGTGCGCCACGGACCTGCCGGTGCGGAGCGCGCCGCGGCCCTCCTCGACGACGGCCGGGCCGTCGACCTCTCGGACGTCCTGTCGGCCGACCGGCCGTGGACGGCCGAGGACCTGGCGCGCGCCGCCGGCGCCGTCCCCGGCGCGGCCGCCGTGGACCTCACCGGCCGGCGCCTCGGCGCGCCCGTGCCGCGGCCCGGCGCGGTGTTCTGCATCGGCTTGAACTACCGCGACCACGCCGCCGAGACCGGCGCCGAGCTGCCCGCCGAACCCGTCGTGTTCCTCAAGCTGCCCGCCACCGTCGTCGGCCCGCACGACACCGTCCTCGTCCCGCGCGGCAGCGAGAAGACCGACTACGAGGTCGAGCTGGGCGTCGTCATCGGCCGCACCGCCCGCTACCTGGAGTCCGCCGAGGAGGGCCTGGCGCACGTGGCCGGGTACGTCGTCTCCCACGACGTGTCCGAGCGGGAGTTCCAGCTCGAGCGCGGCGGCACCTGGGACAAGGGCAAGAACTGCGAGACGTTCAACCCCCTGGGCCCGTGGTTCGTCACCGCCGACGAGGTCGGCGACCCGCAGGACCTGCGCCTGCGCACCTGGGTCGACGGCGAGCTGCGCCAGGACGGCACGACCCGCGACATGGTGTTCGGCGTCGGGGAGCTGGTGCGCTACCTCAGCCGGTTCACCGTCCTGCAGCCCGGCGACGTCGTCAACACCGGCACCCCCGCCGGGGTGGCGCTGGGCCGGCCGGACCCGAAGCCGTACCTGCGCGCCGGGTCCGTCGTCGAGTGCGAGGTCACCGGGCTGGGCCGCACCCGCAACCCGCTGGGCGCGGCGTGAGCACGCCGGCGAGGCCGGCGACGCTGGCGGGCTGCCGCGTCCTGGTGACCGGCGGCGCCTCCGGCATCGGCGCCGCCACCGCCGCCAGGTTCCTCGCCGAGGGTTCCGCGGTCGCCGTCCTGGACCGCGACACGACCGGCGCGCCCGCCGGGGCGCTGGCCTGCGAGGCGGACCTGACCGACGACGCCGCCGTGCGCGCCGCCGTCGAGCGCGCCGCCGCGGCCCTCGGCGGCCTCGACGTCCTCGTCAACAACGCCGGCACCGGTGCGGTCGGCACCGTCGCCGACGGCGACGACGAGCAGTGGCACCGCGTCTTCGACGTCAACGTCCTGGGGATCGTGCGCACCACCCGCGCCGCCCTGCCGCACCTGCGGTCCTCGGCGTGCGCGGCGATCGTCAACACCGGCTCGATCGCCGCCTGGACCGGCCTGCCCGCCCGCGCCCTGTACTCGGCCACCAAGGGCGCCGTGCAGGCCCTCACGCTGGCGATGGCCGCCGACCACCTGGCCGACGGGATCCGTGTGAACTGCGTGAACCCCGGCACGGCCGACACCCCGTGGGTGCAGCGGCTGCTGGCGGCCGCCGACGACCCCGCCGCCGAGCGCGCGCGGCTGGAGGCGCGCCAGCCCACGGGCCGGCTGGTCACCGCCGAGGAGGTCGCCCACGCGGTCGTGCACCTCGCCGACCCCCGCTCCGGCGCCACCACCGGCGCCGTCCTCGCCGTCGACGGCGGCTCCCACTCCCTGCGCCCCGCGGCGCCCGCACCGGAGGTCTCCTGACGTGCTCACGACCGGACCCGCAGCGGAACTCGGCTCGTCCGGGGTGCGCGTCACCGCGCTCGGCTTCGGGGGCGCCCCGCTGGGCAACCACCTGTCCGAGGTCCCCGACGAGGCCGCGCGCGCCGCGCTCGACGCCGCGTGGGACGCCGGGGTGCGCCTGTTCGACACCGCCCCCCACTACGGCGTCGGGCTGTCCGAGCGCCGCGTCGGGCAGGCGCTGCGCGGGCGCCCGCGCGGGGAGTTCACGCTGTCCACCAAGGTCGGCCGCCTCGTCGTCCCCGCGGACTCCGAGCGGGGCCGGAGCGGCGACCGCGACCACGGGTTCGTCGTCCCCGACACCCACCGGCTCGCCTTCGACTTCTCCGCCGCCGGGGTGCGCCGGTCGCTGGAGGAGTCGCTGGAGCGACTCGGCGTCGACGCCGTCGACGTGCTGCTCGTCCACGACCCCGACGAGCACCTCGACGAGGCCCGCGCCGGCGCCCTGCCGGAGGTCGTGCGGATGCGCGAGGAGGGCCTCGTGCGCGCCGTCGGCGCCGGCATGAACGACGCCGTCCCCCTCACCGGTTTCGTCGAGGAGTTCGACCTCGACGTCGTCCTCGTCGCCGGGTGCTGGAACCTGCTGGACCGCTCGGCCCTGGACCACCTGTTCCCCGCCGCCGCGCGCACCGGCACCTCCGTGCTGCTCGGCGGGGTGTTCGCCTCCGGCGTCCTGGCCACGGACCGCCCCGCGCCGGGCGCCACGTACCGCTACGCCCCCGCGGGCGCCGACCTGCTGGCCCGCGTCCACGGCCTCGCCGACGTCGCCGAGCGGCACGGGATGACGCTGCCGGCGCTCGCCGTCCGCTTCGCGCTCGCGGCGCCGTCGGTGGCCTCGGTGCTGCTGGGCGTGCGCACCGCGGAGGAGGTGCGGCGCAACGCCTCCCTCCTCGGGGAACCGGTGCCGGACGCGGTGTGGGAGGACCTGCTGCGCGCCGGGCTGCTGGACGAGGAGACGGTCGCGGTCGTCACCGGCGGCGCCTGAGGGCGTCGTGCGGCAGGGCCGCGTGCACGCCCCACGTCCGGTTCGCCACCTGGGTGACGCGCAGGTCCACGCACGCGCTGGCCAGCGCCAGCGCGCGGGTGCGCGGCAGGTCGTGCAGGGCCGACAGCCAGGTGAGCATCGCGCCGAGGGCCGCGTCGGTCGCGGCACCCAGGTCGGCGTCGAACCCGAAGGTCAGCCGCTCGTGCGGCGTCACGGCGTGCACCCCGGGCAGGACGGGGTCGGCGACGAGGTCCAGGCCCAGCACGGACGTCGTCCCGCACTCCACGGCGGTGCCGCAGACCTCCCCGTCGCCCTGCGCGGCGTGCCCGTCGCCCACGCACAGCAGCGCGCCGTCGACCTCCACGGGCAGGAACACCGTGCTGCCCGCGACCAGCGAGCGGCAGTCGACGTTCCCGCCCGTGCCGGGGCGCGGCGGGACGGTCGAGTGCTCGCCGGGTTCGGCCAGGGTCGTGCCCAGGACGCCGAGGAACGGCGCCGTCCGCACCTCGAACCCGTCCTCGTCGACGGCCGTGCCCGCCGCGTCGTCGACCTCCCACAGCACCCGCACGGGGTCGGTCGCGCCCAGGCGCTCGTTCAGCGGCGTCGGCGTCCCCGCGACCGTCCAGCCCCAGCCGGCGGTGCGCACCGAGCGCACGTGGACGGCGAGGACGTCGCCCGGGCGGGCGCCCTCCACCGCGACGGGACCCGCCAGGCAGTGCCCGCGGCGGGAGGCGAACATCCGCGGCGCGTCGCCGCCGCCGGCGGGCAGCCGTTCCAGGAAACCGCCGGAGTCCAGGGCGCGGACCTCGACCTCGTCGCCCGGGCGCACCGTCAGCACGGGCGGGCGGGAGGGGTCGAAGACGTCCGTCACCAGGTGCGGCAGGGGGTCCAGGCGGTGTCGCGTCACCCGCCGATCCCACCACCGCTCACGGCGAGCGCACGAGCCCCTCGGCGCGCACGTCCCACGAGCCGTCGGCGGGGAACCCCGGCGCGGGCCGGCCGCCGTCGCCGTCCCAGCCGCCGGCCATCAGCGCCACCGCGGCCAGCAGCCCGCCGTTGCCGGGCAGGTACGCCGGCAGCACGGGCGTCTGGTGGTCGTGCCCGCTGGGCAGGTGGTGGTTCTTCGCGTGCGGGGCCAGCAGCACGTCCACGGCCAGCTGGGGTTCGCCCACGCGCGCGGCGGTCATCGCGGTGGCCGGGAAGTCCCAGCCCCACGCGCTGGCCCAGTCCCAGTCGGCGAGGACGTCGTGCAGGCTCGCCCGCACGACGGCCGGGTCCACCAGGCCCGTGTCCGGGACGACGCCCAGCGCGCCGAGCATGGAGGGGTGGTCGGTGCGGCGGGTCGGCTCGTCGAGGTCCAGGGCCGCCAGCACGCCGTCGCGCACCACCGGGGCGGCGATCCGCGCCGCGACCCGCTCCCACGAGGGGTCCGGCCGCTCGCCCGCCCGCCGGAGGAGCTCCGCGGCCGTGCGCAGGCACCAGCGCCACTGCGCCAGCTCGAACGACGGGTCCGCGGCGCGCTCGCGCACGTCCGCCCACGACTCCTGCGCGGGCACCAGCGGCGGCGGCAGGTGCAGGCGCCCGTCGGCGCCGGGCACGGGCAGGGCGGCGGCGAACCGGGCGGTCTCGGCGACCAGCGGCGCCCACCGGCGCAGCACCTGCGCCTCCCGGTCGGTGCCGGCGGCGCTGCGGCGCACCAGCTCCGCGAACTGCACGAGGTGGGGCTGCTGCCACAGCAGGAACGGGCCGATGTCGCTGGGCGTCTCCTCCCCGTCGGGGGTGACCTGCTTGGGCCAGCGCGCGCCCGGCAGCCCCTGCCGGTGGGCGGTGCGCCGCGCCCGCGGCAGCACCCGCTCGTACCAGGGCAGGCTGCGCTCCAGCAGGTCCGCGCGGCCCCACAGCGGGAAGTGCGCGGCGTGCCAGGGGTGCATCTCCAGGTGGCTGCGCCCGCGCCAGCTGTTGACCAGCAGCCCCGTCTCCGCGGGCGGCAGGGTCCCCGCGCTGTGCACGGCCGTGAGGAACTGCGACAGCACGATCCGCCGCTGCAGCTCCCCGGCGCGCGGGTCGCGGCTGGCGGTGACGTCGACGGCGGCGCCGCGCGCCCAGAACTCCTCCCACCAGAGCGCGGAGGCGGCCAGCACCTGCCCGGCGCGGGGGACGTCGAGCTCCCCCTCCGCGCCCGGCGCGGCGAGCAGCACCAGGTCGAGGACCCCGGCACCGGCCGGTGCCACGTCCACCCCGTGCGCGCCCGCGGGGCGCACCCCGCCGTCCGTGCGCACGCCGAGGCGGTAGCGCGTGGCGTCCAGCGCGCGGTGCACCAGCGCGCCGGTGGCGGTGGCGCGCACCTCGGTGCGGTGCGCGCCGGGACGCCCGTCGTCGCGCGAGAGGTTCCACGACGGCGACGCCGCGCCGAACGTGACCCGCACCCCGATCCCGGTCAGGTCCCCGCGCACGCGCACCGCCAGCGCGTCGGCGTGCGGGTGCGCGGCCGTCGTCACCTCGAGGCGGCGACCGGCCAGGTCCACGCGGCTGACCAGCGTCCCCGACCACAGGTCCAGCCGCTGCTCGGCGTCGCGCAGCTCGTGCGGCCGCGCGGGCCGGCCGTCGACGGTCAGCCCGGCGCGGAACAGGTCGAACCGGTGCGGGTTCGCGCGCAGGTGCGCCTCCGCCGCGCTCAGCCCCGCCGCGCTGCGCCCGTCCGCGCCGCGGGTCATGTCCACGTAGACGGCTGGGCCGTGCGGGGTGTCCACGACCCGCTCGACGTCGGCGGTGCGGTGACCCGCCGGGTCCGGGTCGCTGTGCCAGGCCCACTCGGCCAGCGTCCCCAGCATCGAGCCGAGCGGCCCGCCGCCGGCGTCGGGCAGCGGGTGCAGCTGCGGGAACGTGTGCAGGCCCGTGACGTCGACGGTGGTCGCGAACCGCCCGTTGCCCACCGACAGCGGGCTCGCGGGCAGGACACCGCGCACGACGACGTCGTGCGCGGCCACGAGGGCGCGCCGGTCGAGGCGCGGGGGGGTTCCGGGAGGCGTGGCGCTCACGCGCCGATCGCCGCCCCGACCTGGCCCAGGAACGCCTGCGCGGCGTCGGCGGGGGTGGTCCGCTCGAACAGCACGTCGGCGTTGAGGCGCTCGACGACCCCGCGGGTCTCGGTGGAGCCGACCGGACCGATGACGAGGGCGTCGCCCACCAGCGGGGTGACGCGGGCGATGAAGTCCGCCTGAGCCCGCTGGTCCTCGTCCAGGTCCGGCGCGATCGCCGCCAGGACCTCCGCGTTCGTCGGGATCCCGCGGTCCGCCCCGATGATCCGCCCCGCCTCGGGGGAGTTGACGAGGAAGTCCACCAGCCTGGCGGCGGCCTCCCTGTTCCGGGTGCGGGAGCTGATCGCGTACAGCTGCGAGGCCTGCAGCCACATGCCCGGCTGCCCTGTGGACTCCCCGGGCGCGCGCAGCAGCTGCAGGGGTTCGCCGGCCGCGGCGCGCAGGGCCGGCAGCGTGTTGCTCCAGCCCAGGGTGATCGCCGCCTGCCCGCGGCCCATCAGCGTCTGCTCCGGCGCGGCGTCCCCCAGCAGCTCCGTCGTGATCGTCGCGGGGGGCGTGGCACCGGCCTGCGACATCCGCAGCGTCCGCGTCCACCACTCCTCCAGCGTCGCCGCGGAGATCGCCAGGCCGCCGTCGGGGGTGTAGAGGCCCTCCCCGCGCTGGCGGGAGAACAGGTCCAGCGCGTCCGCGGTGGTCGGGTCCACGGCGCCGACCACGCCCTCGGGCGAGGCCGCGGACAGCTCGCCGGCCAGGGCCTCGAAGTCCTCCCACGTCCACGTCGCGTCGTCGGGCAGCGCGACGCCGGCGGCCTCGAACAGGGCGGGGTTCACGACCGCGCAGTAGGTGTTCACGCCCGTCGGCACGCCGTACTGCACGCCGGAGAACTCCCCGTTCGACAGGGCCGCCGCGTCGATGCCGTCCAGCGGCAGCAGGTCCGAGACCTCCGACAGGTCCAGCAGCGCGCCGCGGTCGCCGTACTCGCGCGGGTAGGCGCCGCCCAGCGTCATGACGTCGGGGGCGTCGTTCGCGGCGACGTTCGTGGCCAGGCGGTCGAAGTAGCCGGTGAAGTCGGCCCACTCGCCGCTGACCGTCGTTCCGGGGTTCGCGGCCTCGAACGCGTCGATCGCCGCCTGCGTGTCGGCGGCCCGGTCGGCGTTGCCCCACCAGGAGAAGCGCAGCGCGCCGTCGCCCCCACCGGAGGAGCCGCCGCCGCAGCCGGCCGCGAGCAGCGTCAGCGCGCCCAGGCCGCCGGCGCCGACCAGTCGGCGGCGGGTCAGCGGGGGGCCGGTGAGGCGGTGGTGGGGCGTGCGGTCGGACGTCATCGTCGTGGGGTCCCTCCCGTCCGCGACCTCGCGGACTCGCTTGAAACGTTCTACCGCCTCGGTGCGGCAGCGGTCGACCCGCCGGGCGCCGAAACACGACCGAAACTCCCGCGTCGCCCGCGGGACACGCGCGCGGAGGACCGTGGGACGGGACCGGACCCGAGGACCGCACCCGAGGACTCGACCCGAGGAGAGCCCGTGTCGACCACCGCCCCCGGCCCGCGCGCCACCGACCGGCTCGAGGTCGTCCACCCCCGCGGCGAGCTGCGGCCCGACCCCCGCCTGAGCGACCCCGACGCCGCCCGCCTCGTCGCCGAGCACGCCCGGCGCACCGCCGGCTGGACCCCCCGCCACCTCGCCGGCGTCGCCACCGCCCGCGCGCGCGACCGCCGCGGCGGCCCCGGCCCCGTCGACGACGAGCACGTCCTCGTCGCCGACCTGCACGTGCGCGGCGCCGCCGGGCCGCTGCGCGCGCGCCGCTACGTCCCCCGCACCGCCCTCGCCGGCGCGGGCACCGTCGTGCACCTGCACGGCGGCTGGGTCACCGGCGACCTCGACACCGACGACGCGCTGTGCCGGGTCCTCGCCGCCCGCACCGGCGCCGTCGTCCTCAGCCCCTGCTACCGGCACGCGCCCGAGCACCCCTTCCCCGGCGGGCTGCGCGACGCCGCCGCCGTCCTCGGCCTCGTCGCCGACGGCGCCGTGCCCGGCGTCCCCACCGGCCCGCTGGCCGTCTCCGGCACCTCCACCGGCGGCACCCTGGCCGCCGCCCTGGCCCGCTGGGGGCGCGACGGCGCCGCCCCGCCCCTGGCCGCGCAGCTGCTGCTGTCGCCCGTGCTCGACCACCGCCTCGACCGGGACTCGCACGAGCGCTTCGGCGACGGCCTGCTGCTGACCCGCGAGGACCTGGCCTGGTCCTGGGACCTGTACCTGCCCGACCGGCGCCGGCGCGCCGACCCCGACGCCAGCCCCCTGCGCGTGCCCGACCCCGCCGGGCTGCCGCCCGCCGTCCTCGTCGTCTCCGGCGCCGACCCCGTGCGCGACGAGGGCGTGGAGCACGCCGAGCGGCTGCGGGCCGCCGGCGTGCCCGTCGAGCTGCTCCTGCGCGAGGGCGTGCCCCACGCCCACGTCGCCCTGCCCGGCCTGCCCGCCGGCGAGCGCGACCTGGCCGCCGCCGCCGACGCCCTGCGCGCCCTGCTCGCCCGCCGGACCGCGCCCGCCACCCGCTGACCCGCCGATGTCCCCGAGTCCCCCCGGTGGGGGGTCCGGTGCGGCAGGATCCGCACGTGACCTCCCCGGCCCGGGGCGTCGCGACGGCCGCCGCCGCCCCGCGACGCCCCCTCGGCGCGCCCACCGGCGTCGCGGGACGGTCCGACCCCGGCGACGTCCCGCCCGGCCCGCACCCCTCGCCCCGCCAGCGCGCCCTCCTCCTGGCCACGACCGCCTGCTGGTGCGCCTACGTCCTGCTCGTCGTCGGCGGCGGCCTCGGCGGCGCGTGGCGCGAGGCCGCCCGCTGGGGCGACCTCGTGCCGGGCACGCTCGTGCAGGCCGGCGTCGTCGTCCTCCTGGCGCGGCGGGCGCGCGCCGGCGGGCCCGAGGCGCGCGCCTGGGGCGCCTACGCGCTGGCGTGGGCCGCCTACAGCGCCTCCGAGCTCGCCCACGACGTCGTCGTCGCCCGCGGCGGCTCCCTCGACCCCGCCGGACGCCCGCTGCTGGCCACCCTCGTCCTGCAGGTCGGCTACCTCGCCGCCTACCCGCTGGTCCTCCTCGCGCTGGCGCGGCTCCTGCGCCGCCGCCCCGGTGGGCCCCGCGCCGGCCACCTGGCGGGCACCCTCGCGCTCGTCGTCGTCACCGCCGCGCTCCTGCAGCAGCTCCTCGTCCACCCGCTCGCCGAGCGGACCGGGCACCCCCTGCCGACCACGACCGCGTGGGTGCTCAGCACGGCCGCGGACGTCGCCGTGGCGGTGTGCGCGGCGGCCGTCGCCGCCGGCTCCCGCGGCGACCCGCGCTGGTGGTTCCTGGCCGCCGGCACCCTCGTCTTCTCCGTCGGCAACGTCGTCTGCGTCGTCCTCGCGCTGCAGTCGCGCTACCACCCCGGCACCGGACTGGACCTGCTGTGGACCGGCGGGCTGCTGCTGGCCGCCGTCGCCGCCGTCCGGCCCGCCCGCCCCCGCCCGCCGCGACCACCGACGTCCACCGCCATCCTCGCCGCGCCCGTCCTCGTGGTGCCCGCCTGCGTCGGCCTGCTCTTCGCCGGCCAGTTCACGCCCCTGGCCCCGGAGGTCGCCTGGGCCTGCCTGCTCGCCGCGGTCCTCGCCGCCGCGCGCTCGGCCGGCGCCGTCCGCGAGCTCGTCGACCTCGCCCAGTACCGGCGCGCCGCCCTCACCGACGAGCTGACCGGCGTCGCCAACCGCCGCGCCCTGCTCGCCGACCTCGAGCGGCGCACCGCCCGCGCCGAGGTGTTCGGCCTGCTCGTGCTCGACCTCGACCGCTTCAAGGCCGTCAACGACGGCCTCGGCCACGCCGCCGGCGACGAGCTGCTGCGGCAGGTCGTGCGCCGCCTCGCGGGCGCCCTGCCCGCCGGCTGCCTCGTCGCCCGCCTCGGCGGCGACGAGCTGGCCGTCGTCCTGCCCGGCAGCGGCCCCGAGGAGGCCGGCCGCTTCGGCGCGCTGGCCGCCGCCGCCGTCACCGGCCCCTACGACCTGCTCGGCACCCGCGTGCACGCCGGCGGCAGCGTCGGCGCCGCCGCCCACCCCGCCCACGCCGGCACCCCCACGCGGCTGCTGCGCGTCGCCGACGACGCCATGTACCGGGCCAAGGCCGACGGCGGCGGCGTGCGCACCTGGTCCCCGGCCGCCTGCCCCGCGGGGGCCCACCACGGGCAGGGCGCCGGCGACCCCGCCGCGCGCGACCTGCTGCGCCGCACCCAGCTGCGCACCGCGCTCGGCCTCGACCCCGCCGCCGCCCCCGAGGACCGCCGCGCGGCCGGGCGGCTCGTCCTGCACTACCAGCCGCAGCTGGACCTGCGCGACGGCACCCTCGCCGGCGCCGAGGCCCTCGCGCGCTGGGATCACCCCGCGCTCGGGCTCCTCGGGCCCGCCGAGTTCCTGCCGCTGGCCGAGCGCGACGGGCTGATGCCCGCGCTGACCGGCTGGGCGCTCGCTGAGGCCCTGCGGGCCTCCGCGCGCTGGTCGGCCCGCGGCCACGACGTCCGCGTCGCCGTCAACGTGCCCGCCAGCGCCCTGCGCGACGGTTCGCTGCCCGTCGCCGTGGCCGGGCTGCTGGCCGAGCACGACCGCCCCGCCGAGCTGCTGCAGCTGGAGGTCACGGAGTCGGTGGCGATGGCCGACCACGAGGCCACCCAGGTGCTGCCGCAGCTGGCGGACCTCGGGGTGTCCCTGAGCATCGACGACTTCGGCACCGGCTACTCGTCGCTGGCCTACCTGCAGCGCCTCGTCTTCGACGAGGTCAAGCTCGACCGCACCTTCGTCGCCGGGGTCGGCACCGACTCCCGCTCGGCCGCGATCGCCGCGTCCACGGTCTGGCTGGCCCACCAGCTGGACGTGCGCATCGTCGCCGAGGGCATCGAGGAGGCCGCCGTGCGCGACGCCCTCACCGACCTCGGCTGCGACGTCGGGCAGGGCTTCCACCTCGCGCGGCCCCTGCCGGAGGAGGGGTTCACGGCCTGGCTGGACGTGTGCGACGTGCCCGCCGGCGGACCCGCGGCACCCGCCGTCCCGCCGGTGCCGCGCCCGCCGGCGGAGGCGTGAACGACGGGTCCCACCGCGCGCGCGGCCGCCGTCGCACCTAGCCTCGCGCGGGTCACCGGGCGCCGCGGCACGCTGTCCGCCGGCGCCCCATCGCGACCGAGGAGGACGCATGAGCGGGGTCCCCGACCTCACGCTGCACGACGGCACGACCATCCCGCAGGTCGGGCTGGGCGTGTTCCAGGTGCCGCCGGAGCAGACCGACGAGAACGTGCTGCGCGCCCTGGACGCCGGCTACCGGCACGTCGACACCGCCGCCGGGTACGGCAACGAGGCCGGGGTCGGCAACGCCCTGCGCACCTCGGGCCTGCCGCGCGAGGAGGTGTTCATCACCACCAAGCTCGCCAACGGCGAGCACGGGCGCGACAAGACGCTGCGCGCCTTCGACGCCAGCATGGCCAAGCTGCAGCTGGAGGTCCTGGACCTCTACCTCATCCACTGGCCGCAGCAGGCCGACGACTACGTCGAGACGTGGAAGGCCTTCGAGGAGCTGCACCGCGACGGGCGCATCCGCACCATCGGGGTGTCGAACTTCCAGAAGACCCACCTGCGCAAGCTGCTCGACGAGACGGAGGTCGTCCCCACCGTCAACCAGGTCGAGCTGCACCCGTACCTCGTGCAGGAGGACCTGCGCGCCTTCCACGCCGAGCACGGCATCGCCACGGAGGCGTGGAGCCCCATCGCCAAGGGCGGGGAGCTGCTGTCCGACCCGGTGATCACCGAGATCGCCGCCGACCTGGGCCGCGACCCCGCCCAGGTGGTGCTGCGCTGGCACGTGCAGCTGGGGAACATCGTCATCCCGAAGTCGGTGACGCCCGAGCGGATCGTCAGCAACCTCGACCTGTTCTCCTTCGAGCTGTCGGACGAGCAGGTGCAGCGCATCAGCGGCCTGAACCGCGACGAGCGCACCGGCCCGGACCCCGACACCTTCGGCTGACGGGTCCGCCCCCTCCCTCCGCCGCCGCCCCACCCCCGCCGTGATCACGGGTGGTCGAGCCCTCACCCGTCCACGACCACCGTGATCTCGCTGGGTCTCCCAGCAAGATCACGGTGGGGGAGTGGTGGCGGTGGGTGGCGGGGAGGGCGGAGGAGGGCGGCCGGGTCAGGGGCGGACGCGGGTGGCGACCAGGTCGACGACCGCCGCCCACAGCGGCGACGCCGGGTCCACGGGGGCGAAGTGGTCGCCCTCGCCCTCCACCTCCAGCACGTCGTCGCCGGCCGCGCGGGCGGCGACGGCGAAGGAGCGCGACACGTCGAGCAGGTCCGGGTCGTCCTGGCGCCCGCGGACCACGGCCACCGGCAGGCCGATCGGCAGCCGCGCCAGCGGCGAGGAGGCCGCGTAGACGTCCGGCACCTCCCCGGCCCGCCCGCCCAGCGCGCGCGAGGCCGCGCCCTCGGACAGCCACCGCCGGTCGACCGCCACGAGGTCCAGGCACCCGGCCAGCGACACCGTCAGCGCCGGGCGCACCGCCGCGGCCGGCTCGCCCGCCAGGTCCGCGGCGAGCCGGACGACCAGCTGACCGCCCGCGGAGTGCCCGAGCAGCACGACCCGCTCCAGGTCCAGCCGCGCCCCCGCCGCCCCCGGCACGTCGGCCAGCGCCCGCACGGCCGCGGCGACGTCCGCGGTCGTGGCGTCCCAGCCGTCCGCGTCGGGCCGGCGGTACTCCGCGTTCCAGCTGGCCCACCCGCGCGCCGCCAGGTCGACCGCCAGCGGCTCGAGGGTGTCCGCCTCCCAGCGCGAGCGCCAGTACCCGCCGTGCACGAGGACCGCGACGGGCGCCGGGCCCGTCCCGGCGGGCAGCCGCAGGTCGGCGTGCTGGTCGGGGTGCGGCCCGTAGGCGTGGCGGGCGGGCGGCGCGGCGCGGTGCGCCCACCACGCGTCCACCGCCCAGCGCAGCCCGGCCAGCCCGCGCCCGCGCACGTGCCGGCGCACGGCGCCGGAGCGGTCGGGCCCGCGCTCGACGACGTCCACGCGCACGACCCGCGCGTCCCCCAGCGCGAGCCCCAGGGCGGCCACGTCGACGGAGGCCGGGGGCAGCAGCAGGAGCTCCCCGTCGCGGGCGGCCTCGGCCACCGCCTCGCGGAAGGCGGCCTCCGAGGTGGTCGTCACCAGCCGCGCGTCCGTCCCGCGGGCCGCGGCCGCGCGCACCAGGAGCTCCCGGGCCGTGCGCTCGTCGCCCAGCGCGCCGGGCGCCGCGACGGCCATGACCGCCGGCGTCCCGCTCACGCCGGAGCGCCCGCGGCCACCCCGCGCAGCGCGAGCACCCCCTCCAGGACCTCGGCGAAGCTCGTGGACAGCGGCGCCAGGCCGAGGCGGATGCCGTCGGGCGCGCGGAAGTCCGGCAGCACCCCCTGCTCCCACAGCCGGTCGTTGACGGCGCGGAAGTCGCTGCGCCGCAGCGTGAGGTGCCCGCCGCGGCGCTCCGCCTCGCGCGGGGAGGCGACCTCGACGCCCAGCGGGGCGAGCAGCTCGTCGGCCGCCCGCAGCGCGAACGCCGTCAGCAGCACCGACTTGGCGCGCACGGCGGCCGTGCCCGCGCGCTCCAGCTGCTCCACGCCCACCCGCACCGGGACCATCGCGACGATCGGCGGGGTGCCGGACACGAGCTGCCGCGCCGCCGCCGCCGGCTCGTACGCGGGACCCATCGCGAACGGGTCGGCGTGCCCCATCCAGCCGTGCACGGGCTGGTGCAGCCGGCCGTGGTGGCGGGCGGCGAGGTAGGCGAACGCGGGCGCGCCGGGGCCGCCGTTGAGGTACTTGTACGTGCAGCCGACGGCCAGGTCGACGCCCCAGGCGTCCAGGTCCACGGGCACCGAACCGGCCGAGTGGCACAGGTCCCACAGGACGAGCCCGCCGGCGTCGTGGACGACGCGGGTGATCGCGGCCGCGTCGGCCAGGTGGCCGGAGCGGTAGGAGACGTGGCTGAAGGTGGCCAGCGCGGTGCGCTCGCCGACGACCTCGCGCACCTGCTCGGGGGTGATCCCCGCGGCGGGGTCGGTCTCGACCCAGCGCAGCGTCAGGCCCCGCTCGGCGGCGATGCCCTGCAGGACCCAGCGGTCGGTGGGGAAGTCGCCGGTGTCGCAGACGACCTCGTCGCGGCCGGTGGCGGCCGCGGCGTCCACGGCGGCGCGCACCAGCTTGTAGAAGAGGACGGTGGTGGAGTCGGCGACCACGGTCTGCCCGGGCGCCGCGCCGAGGGCGACGCGGCCGAGGTGGTCGCCGAGCTCCTCGGGCCAGCCCATCCACCCGTCGGTCCAGCCGCGGATGAGCCGCCCGCCCCACTGCTCGCGCACGAAGGCGTCCAGCGCGGCGGCGGTGGCCCGCAGCGGCCGGCCGAGGGAGTTGCCGTCCAGGTAGGACGTCACCGCCGGGGCGGCGTCGAGGAGGAACTCGTCGCGGTGGGCCGCCAGCGGGTCGGCGGCGTCCAGGTGCGCGGCCTCCTCGCGCCAGGGCGCGAGGAGGCGGTCCGGCGTCAGCGTCATGCCGGGCATCCTGCCCCGCCGCGGCCGGCGCGGGGGCGGACCCCGCACCGGCCGCGGCGCACGACGAGGCGGGTGCGGGAGGTCAGCCGATCGTGGCGGTGTCGATGACGAAGCGGTACCGCACGTCGGAGGCCAGGACGCGCTCCCACGCCTCGTTGACCTGCTCGGCGCGGATGACCTCGACCTCGGCGCCGATGCCGTGCTCGGCGCAGAAGTCCAGCATCTCCTGGGTCTCGGGGATGCCGCCGATGTTCGACCCGGCCACCGAGCGGCGGGCCGGGATGAGGGAGAAGACCTGCAGCGACAGGGCCTCCGGAGGGGCGCCGACGTTGACCATCGTGCCGTCCACGGCCAGCAGCGACAGGTAGGCGTCCAGGTCCAGCTTCGCGCTGACCGTGTTGACGATCAGGTCGAAGGAGCCCTTCAGCTGCTCGAAGGTGTCCGGGTCGCTGGTGGCGAAGTAGCGGCTCGCGCCCAGGCGCAGGCCGTCCTCCTGCTTCTTCAGCGACTGCGACAGCACCGTCACCTCCGCCCCCATCGCGGCGGCGATCTTGACGGCCATGTGGCCGAGGCCGCCCAGGCCGACGACGGCCACGCGCGTGCCCGGGCCGGCGCCCCAGTGGCGCAGCGGCGAGTAGGTGGTGATCCCCGCGCACAGCAGCGGGGCGGCCTGCTCGGAGGAGATGCCCTCGGGCACCCGCAGGACGAAGTCCTCGGTCACGACGATCTTCTGCGAGTAGCCGCCCTGGGTGGGCTGCCCGTCGCGGCCGGTGGCGGCGTAGGTGCCGGTGTTGCCCTTCAGGCAGTACTGCTCCAGGCCCTTCTCGCAGTTGGCGCACTCGCGGCAGGAGTCGACCATGCAGCCGACGCCGACGCGGTCGCCCACGGCGTGCTCCGTGACCTCCGAGCCGACCTCCTCGACGACGCCGACGATCTCGTGGCCGACGACGATCGGGTAGGGCACCTCGCCCCACTCGCCGCGGGCGGTGTGGATGTCGGAGTGGCAGATGCCGGCGTGCGTGATCCCGATGAGGACGTCGTGCGGGCCGACGTCGCGGCGCTCGATCGTGGTGGGAGCCAGCGGCTGGTCGGCCGCGGGCGCGGCGTAGGCCTTGACGGTGGTGGGCATGGGCGCCATCGAAGCACCGCGCTCCGGCGGCCGCACGGCGTGGGTGCCCCTCCCCGGGGGCCGCGCGGGCGCTCAGGCGAGGTGGAAGTACTCCTCCAGGCGCTCGCGCTCGCGGGTGGTCCCGTCGCCCGCCGCGGCGGGGGCGAAGAAGCGGGACATCGTCGCCTCCCAGCGGGCGCTGACCCCCTCGCGCTCCATCGCGGCGGTGGCGGCGGCGAAGTCGTCGCTCTCGCAGTAGCCGACGACGAGGCCGTCCTCGCGGCGCAGGAAGAGGGAGTAGTTGCGCCAGCCGCTGCGGGTGAGGGCCGCCAGGACCTCCGGCCACACCTCCTCGTGGACGGCGAGGTACTCCTCGACGAGCTCGGGGCGCAGGTGGAGCAGGAAGCAGGCGCGGTCGGTCACGGTCGCTCCGTCGGGACGTGAGACGTTTCAGGAGCTTCGACCCTAGGCGCCCGCGCGCGCCCCGGGCAAGACGTCCCGACAGCGGCGGCGGGGGCGCCCTCCTACAGTGGGCCGCGTGATCCTCATCGTCGTGAAGTGGCACGTGAAGCCCGAGCTCGCCGACCAGTGGCCCGAGCTGACCCGCGAGTTCACCGAGGCGGTGCGCGCCGAGCCGGGCAACCTGTTCTTCGACTGGTCCCGCAGCGTCGAGGACCCGCACCAGTACACGCTCGTCGAGGGGTTCCGCGACGACGAGGCGGGCCGCGTCCACGTGGCCGCCGAGCACTTCCAGAAGGCGGTCGGCCAGATGCCCGACTGGGTCAGCCGCACCCCCGAGATCCTCTACGTCGACGCCGCGGACGTCGACGGGTTCGGCCCCATGGCGGAGGTCCAGCCCCGCTGAGGCGCCCCGGGGACCTGCGGGTCCCCGGCGTCCTCGGGATCTTCCACGGCCCGCCGGAACCCGCTCGGGCTGGTACCGCGGACCCGGCGGAACGCGGCGCTGAACGCGAAGGGGTCCGCGTAGCCGACGCGCCGCGCGACCTGCGCGACGGTCGCCTCCGGCCGCTCCAGCAGCAGGTCGGCCGCCAGCGTCATGCGCCAGCGGGTCAGGTACGTCACGGGCGGTTCACCGACCCGGTCGGTGAACCGCTCGGCCAGCGTCGAGCGCGACACCCCGGTGCGGGCGGCCAGCGACGCCACCGTCCACGGGGCCGCCGGGTCGGTGTGCAGCAGGCGCAGCGCCTCGCCGACGACGGGGTCGCGCTGCGCGGACCACCAGCGCGGCGGCCGCCCGCCGGGCCGGTCGAACCACGTGCGCAGCGTGCACACCAGCAGCCAGTCCAGCAGCCGGTCCAGCACCGCCTGCTGGCCGGGCGCCTCGACGGCGACCTCGGCGGCCAGGTGGTCCAGCACGGGGTCGTCGGACTCCCCGCCGCCCACCCGCAGCACCGCCGGCAGGTCGTCGAGCAGGCGCCGGCTGATCTCCCCGCGCGCCGGGTAGGCGCCCACCACGAGCGTCGAGGCCCCCGCCGGCGCGCTGCCGGGCGCCGCCCGCCCGGGCCGCCAGGGCACCGCGTCCCCGGCCGCGGCGGGGTCGTCGGCGAGCGCGAACGTCGCCGGCCCGCGCACCACGACGGTCTCGCGGGCGCCGACGCGCTCCGGCGGACCGTGCTGCGGCAGCACCCAGCCGGACCCGGACAGCAGCGCGCACAGGGTCAGCGGCGCGCCGTCGTCGAAGCGCAGGGCCCACGGCGGGCTCAGCACCGCGACGCCGAACCGCGAGCCGTGCGAGCGGACCCCGCGGACCAGGTCGCTGAACACGTCCACGGCGCGGAGGGTAGGCGCGGGCCGCGGCGGGGACCAGAGCGGGCGCCGGACGACCGCGAAGGTCCCGCGGCGTCCCGGCCATGGCCGGACGCCGGCCGGCCGGGGTGTGCTGGGTCCGTGAGCCAGCACACGACCCACCAGCCCACCGACCAGCCCGCCCACCAGCCCGCCGACCAGCCCACCGACCGGCCCGCCGCCCGGCTGACCGAGCAGGACCGCGAGCTCCTGCGCCGCCCGCTGCTCGCCTTCTTCACCACGGCCGCCGGCCCGGTCCCGCCGCAGCCGCGCCCGGTGTGGTTCGAGCTGACCGCGGACGACGAGGTCCAGCTGTTCACCCCGCCGGGCTCGCTGAAGGTGCGCCGGCTGGAGCGCGACCCGCGCGCCTCCCTGGTCGTGGCCGCGCCCGCCGACGAGCGCGAGCACTGGGTGGCGCTGACCGGCCCCGTGAGCGTGGAGACCGAGGGGGCCCGCGAGCTGGCCGAGCGGCTGGCCGCGCGCTACTGGGACCTGGACGACCCGGTGCGCGCGGCCGACCGGGACGGGCTGCTCGTCGAGCCGTACGTGCGGCTCGTCCTGCACCCGGAGACGGTGCGCCGCACGGTCTTCTGAGCCGCCGGGCGTCGCGGGCTCAGCTCGTCGCGGCCCGCACCGCCTCGTCCGCGCGCTGCTGCACCGGCAGCGGCACGCGCCGCATGAGGTCGACGAGCCGGCCCTGCGGCACCCAGCGCGTCTGGTCGCGGAAGGCGCGCGCGAGGTGCTCGTCGTGGGCGCGCAGCGTCGTCATCAGGGCGTCGTAGGCGGCGGGCCGGTCCAGCACCTCCGCGGGGCTGGACGCGAGCGTCACCGGCCCTCCCGGTCCCCGGCCGGCGTCCGGGTCGGGGCCGCGCCACTCGTGCCGGCCGGAGACGACGTCCACGGGTTCCTCGCGGACCCACGGCAGGCGCACGCGCGCCGTGGTGCCGGTGGGGACGACGGCGGTCACGACGAGGTCGCCGTCCTCGCGGCGCCAGCCGGACTCCGCCCGCCCGTAGGGGGTGTCGTGGACGAACCGCGCGGAGTCCAGCCCCGGCAGGGGGTGCGGGGCCACGTCGATCCGCCGGTAGCCGGGCGCGGCCGGCGCCAGGCCCGCGACGACGCGGTGCAGCCAGTCGGCGACCGCCCCGAACGCGTAGTGGTTGAACGAGGTCATCTGGCCGGGGTTCACCGACCCGTCCTCCAGCAGGCTGTCCCAGCGCTCCCACACGGTGGTGGCGCCCATCGTCACCGGGTACAGCCACGAGGGGCACTCGGTCTGCAGCACCAGCCGGGCCGCGGCCTCGTCGTGACCGGTGCCCGTCAGCGCGTCGCACACCAGCGGCGTGCCGACGAACCCGGTCGCGACGCGGTACCCGGCGGCGCGCACGAGGTGCGCCAGTCGCTCGCCCATCGCCGCCCGGACGGCGGGGTCGGTGACGATCCCGTACCGGATCGCCAGCGCGTAGGCGGTCTGGGTGTCGCCGACGACGCGGGCGGCGGGGGTGACGTACTCGCGCAGCCAGGCGCGGCGCACCTCCTCGGCGGCGCCCGCGTACCGCTCGGCGTCCTCCTCGCGCCCGAGCAGCCGCGCCGTGCGCGCCAGCAGGTCCGCGGAGCGGAACAGCTCGGCGGTGGCGACGACGTCGGGGTCGGTGCGGGCCTCGCCGGGGCGGTCGGGCGGTGCGGCGGGGTCGAGCCAGTCGCCGAACTGGAAACCGCCCTCCCACAGCCGCCGCTCGCCGGCGGCGGCCAGCTCGACGTCCACCCAGGCGCGCATGCTCTCGTACTGGGCGGCCAGCACGCCGGTGTCGCCGAACCGCTCGTGCAGCACGGCCGGGACGACGGTGGCCGCGTCGCCCCACGCGGCGGCGGCCAGCACCTGCGGGCGCACGCTCGGCACGACGTAGGGGACGACGCCGTCGTGGTCGGCCTGCTCCAGGGCCAGGTCGCGCAGCCAGGAGGTGAGGAAGCCGTCGCAGTCCAGCAGCGCCGACGCCGTCGGCGCGAACACCTGGATGTCGCCGGTCCAGCCGAGCCGCTCGTCGCGCTGGGGGCAGTCGGTCGGCAGGTGCAGGAAGTTGCCCACGGTGCCGCGCACGACGTTGTCGTGGAAGCGCGACAGCAGCTCGTGGGAGCACTCGAACCAGCCCGTGCGCCGCAGGTCGCTGGAGACCACGACGGCGACCAGGTCGGCGGGGTCCAGCTCGCCGGGCCAGCCGTCGACCTCGACGTAGCGGAACCCGTGGAACGTCGACCACGGCTCCCACGCCTCGCGGCCGGTACCGGCCAGCACGTACCGGTCGGTGGCCTCGGCGGTGCGCAGCGGCCGGGTGCACAGCTCACCGCCCTCCAGGACCTCCGCGTGCCGCAGCGTCACCGTCGTCCCCGCCGGGCCGGAGACGGTGAGCCGCACCCACCCGACGAGGTCCTCGCCGAAGTCCAGGACCGTGCGCCCGGACGGCGTGGTGACCACGTCGGCCACCGCCACCTCGCGCAGCCGGCGGGCACCGGGGGACATCCGCGCCTGCGGCACCGGGCACGGCTCGTCCACGCGCACGGGCGCCCACGCGGCGTCGTCGAACCCGGGGGAGGACCAGCCGTGCTGCACCCGGCGCGCGTCGAACGTCTCGCCGGGGTAGATCCCGCTGCGGCGCAGCGGCCCCTCGCCGGTGGCGCGCCAGGTCCCGTCGGTGGCGACCGTCCTGGTGCTGCCGTCGGCCAGTTCCACGACCAGCTGCAGGGCGACGGCTGGCTGGTCCCCGTACAGGCGGGTGCCGATCTCCCCCGAGGGGAACCGCTCGCAGAACCACCCGCCGGCCAGCCGGACGCCGAGGACGTTCTCACCGGTGGTCAGCAGGCCGGTGACGTCGGTGCTCTCGTGCAGCAGCCGGTGGTCGTAGGCGGTCCAACCCGGCTTGAGGACCTCGTCGTCGACCTCGCGGCCGTTCACCTCGACCTGGTAGACGCCCCGCGCGGTGGCGTACAGCCGGGCGCGCGCCACCGGGACGTCGAGGGTGAAGGCGCGCCGCAGCAGCACCGGCTCGGCCAGCCGCTGCGGGTCCGCCAGCCCGACCGTGGCGGCGGACCACTCGCCGTCGGCGAGGAACCCGGCGACCACCGGCCGCGGCTCGCTCCAGGCCGAGACGGACCCGTCCCGGCCCGTGACCCGCACCCGCAGCGCGTGCTCCTCGCGCGGGCGCAGGTCCTCGAAGGGCCAGTCCACGAGGACGGAGTCCTCGCCCTCCAGCACCGCGGTGCGGGTGCCGGCGGGTCCGGTGAGCTCCAGCTCGGCGCCCGCATGCCACCACCCCGGGGTCGCGCACTCCGTGACCCAGCTCAGCCGGGGTCGGGCGGTGGCCACGGCGGTGCGGTCGGTGGCGTGCTCGGCGGTCACGCGGACCACCTGGGGGGTCGCGGGCACGAGGGGGTCCTCCCGGTCGGTGGCCGGCGCGTCAGCCCTTGACGGCGCCGGAGGTCATGCCACCCACGATCTGCCGGTTGAAGAAGACGTACAGCAGCAGCATGGGGATCGTGATGAGCAGGATGTTCATGAAGAGCAGGTTGTACTGCGTCGTGAACTGGCTCTGGAAGTTGTAGAGGGTCAGCTGCACCGTGGCGTTGCGCTCGCCGGGCAGGAAGTACAGGGGCGTCACGAAGTCGTTGAAGACGTTGACGGCCTGCACGACGACCACCGTGACGACGACCGGCTTGAGCAGCGGCAGGACGACGGTGAAGAACAGCCGCAGCGGCCCGGCGCCGTCGATGACCGCCGCCTCGTCGACCTCGCGGGGGATGGTGGCGATGAAGGCGCGGAAGAGCAGGATCGAGAAGGACAGCCCGAAGGCGAGCTGGACGAGGATGAGCCCGGACATGGTCCGGAACAGCCCGAGGGCCTGCAGGACCCAGATCGTCGGCACGACGGCCGGCGGGATGATCAGCCCGGACAGCACGAGGAAGTTGATGAACGGGTTCCACCGGGTGGGGCGGCGCTGGAGCACGAAGGCGACCATCGCGGCCAGGACGACCATGCCGGCGACGCTGGCGACCGTGAGGATCGTCGAGTTGATGAAGGCGATGACGAGGATGTAGTTGCGCGCCTCGAGCACCTCGACGAAGTTCTGGACCACCGCGATCTCGGTGGGCCAGGAGAACTCCAGCCGGTTGGCCTCGCTGCGCGTCTTCATCGCGGTGAGGACGATGAAGACGAAGGGGATGATGAACACGACCCCGGTGACGACGATCGCCAGCGCGCCGCCGCCCCAGCGGTAGAGGGCCTTCACAGCTCCACCTCCCGGCGGTTGAGCAGGTACGCCAGCGGCAGGACGATCGCCGTGACGAGGAGGAAGAGGACGACGTTGCCGGCGGTCGACAGGCCGTAGAAGCCCGCCTGGTACTGCTTGTAGATCACCGAGGCGATCACGTCGGAGGTGAAGCCCGGCCCGCCGCGGGTCATCGTCCAGATGAGCTCGAAGGAGCGCAGGCCGCCGATGAGCGCGAGGATGATGACGGTGGCGGTGGCCCCGCGGGCCAGCGGCAGGATGATGTGGAAGAAGTTCTTCACCGGGCCCGCACCGTCCACCTTGGCGGCCTCGAAGTACTCCCTGGGGATGGTGACGATGCCGGCGATGTAGATGAGCGTCGCCAGGCCCACGCCCTTCCAGACGTCGACGAGCGCCACCGAGTACAGCGCCCACCGCGGGTCGGTCAGCCAGCCGGGGCCGTCGATGCCGACGACCGCCAGCGCCTCGTTGATGAACCCGCCGAAGGGGTCCATGAGGACCTGGAAGGTGATGCCGACGCCGATGGTGCTGACCAGGACGGGGAAGAACACGACCGAGCGCAGGTACCCGCGGGCGGCCACCTGCGAGGTGAGGAAGAGGGCCAGCAGCATCCCCAGGACCACCTTGGCCCCGCAGGTGAGCACGGCGTAGACGACGGTGTTGCGCAGGCCGGTGACCAGCTGCGGCTCGGCGAAGAAGAGCCGGAAGTTGTCCAGGCCGATGAACTCGCTGTCGAAGAGCGTCCAGCGGGTGAGGCTGAACCAGAACGAGGCGAAGGTCGGCAGCACGAACAGGACGCCGAAGACGACCGCCGCGGGCAGGTAGAACCAGGTCGGGTACGGGCTGCGCCGGCGCCCCGCGCCCCGGCCGGGTCGCCCCGGCCGGGGTGCGGTGGCCGCCCCGGCGGCGCGCGCCGGGCTGTCGGTCGCCACCGGCTCGGTCACCAGCCCTCGAGGCCCAGCTGCTGGGCCTGCTTGGCGACGTCCTCGTCGTACAGGCGCGCCGCGTCGTCGGCCGGGCGGATGCCGGAACCCACCTCGACGGTCAGGTTCTCCAGGTTGGGGCCCTTGACGGGGGAGAGGAACTCCAGCGCCGGGGTCGCCCGGTCCTCGCTGAGGTAGGTGGCGATGTCCTGCGAGGCGGCCGGGGCGTCGTCCGGCAGCTCGCAACCCTGGATCGGGTACGGCCCGGTGGGCGGCGCCACCTCGTTGCGGGCTTCGCACGCGCCGGGGCTGGCGATGAAGGCCACGAGCCGCTTGGCCGCGTCGAGGCGCTCGCCCTCGGTCGTCGCGGGGATGTAGGCGCCGTCGGGCGTCCAGACGGTCAGGCCGGCGCTGGCCGCGTCGTCGCCGGGCAGGCCGAACACGCCGATGTCGTCCACCTGGTCGGGGTAGGTGTCGACCAGCTCGGACACGACGCCCGTGAGGATGGGGAAGTGCACGCCCTCCCCCTCGGCGAGCATCGCCAGGCCGTCCGGGTACGTCGCGGAGGGGAAGTTCTCGTTGAACAGGCCCGCCTCGAAGGCCTGCTGCTGGTGCTCGAAGCCCTTGCGGGCGGCGTCGGAGGTGGCGTAGCCGACCTCGTTGGCCGTGTAGCGCTCGGGGAAGTCCGGCTCGGCGGCCAGGACGTTGTGGAAGTCGCCCAGGACGAACAGCTGCGACGTCCACGTCTCGCCGTAGGTCTGGATGATGCCGGCCCGGCCGGAGTCCACGGCGGCCTGGCTGTTGGCCATGAACTCGTCCCAGGTCCGCGGGACCTCCAGGCCCAGCTCCTCGTAGACGGCCTTGTTGTAGAGGACGGCGCCGGCCTGCACCCCGCCGAAGGGGGCGCCGTAGGTGGCGTCGTCACCGCCGGCGGCGTCGAGGAACGCCTGGTCGATGTCGCCGACCCACGCCTCGCCGGACAGGTCGACGAGCTGCTGCTGCGGGTTGAGGGCCTGCAGCAGCGAGCCGGTGTTGTAGACGAAGACGTCCGGCATGTCGCCCGTGGCGAGCCTGGTCTTGATGAGGTTGTCGCCCTCGGTCCCGCCGGGCCGGGTCTCGACGGTGACGTCGACGTCGGAGTTCTCCGCCTCGAAGGCGGCGGCGATGGCTTCAGCGGCCTCGACGGTGTCGGCGGCGTTGCTCACCATGAGGGTGATGCCGGTGACGCCCTCCTCCGCGGAAGAGCCGAGGCTGCCCGCGCTGCACGCGGACAGGGGCAGCGCGGCGAGGGCCGCCGCGGCGATGAGCGCACGGGTGCGGGGTCGGTCCATGTCGCTGGTCTCCTCGTCGAGATCAACTCGTCACCGGGTCCCTCCCGGCCGGACTGAGACGTTTCAACCTCAGGTGCCACGACAGTAGGTCGGTCGGGGCACAGCGTCAACGCCTCTGCCGGGAGAAACCCCGGGCGGACCTGCGGTAAACGTTTCCCTCGACCCGCACCGGGGCCCGTGGACCGCCGAGCGCGCTCTCAGCCCTGCGAGCGGCGCCGGGACCGCAGGTCCACCACGCGCGGGCCGGCCGAGCGCACCCGCCCCTTGCCCGAACCCTTCGCCTCGTACATCGCCGCGTCGGCCTCCTGCAGCACGCGGGCGGCGTCCTGGCCGGGCGCCGCCACGGCCAGGCCCACGCTGATGCCGACGGGGAAGCTCCACCCGGCGACCTCGAACGGCTGCGCCATCGACTCGACGATCCGCTGCGCCACGGCCAGCGCCGCGCCGCCGTCGGGCAGGTCCGGGCACACGACCGCGAACTCGTCGCCGCCCAGGCGGGCGACGGTGTCGCCGGGGCGGACCGCGGCGCTCAGGCGCTCGGCCACCCCGATGAGCACGTGGTCGCCCGCGGCGTGCCCGCCGGTGTCGTTGACGGGCTTGAAGTCGTCCAGGTCGCAGTACAGGAGGGCGACCTCGCGCCCGGAGCGCCGGGCACCGGTCAGGGCGTGGCGCAGGCGGTCCTCCAGCAGCGTCCGGTTCGGCAGGCCCGTCAGGTGGTCGTGCAGCGCGGCCTCGCGCAGGCGGCGCTGCACGAGGCGGCGCTGGGTGACGTCGACGACCTGCACGACGGCGGCGACCTCGCCGGTGGCCGGGTCGTCGGCGGTGGGCCAGGCGGCCGCGGCCAGCTCCAGCCAGGTGCCCTCCCCGTCGGGACCGCCGTGGCGCAGCTCGGCGTGCCAGTGGGCGGCCTCCCCCTCGCGCACGCGCTCGACCATGTCGACCACCGCGGCGGTGAAGCCCTCGCGGTGCTCGTCGGCGACCTGCTCGGACCAGTCGCTGCCCACCGCGACGCCGCGGCCCAGCAGGCTCGTCAGGCGGTCGTTGACGCGGGCGACGACGGCGGTGCCGTCGGCGCGCAGCCGCAGCAGGGCGACGCCGAGCAGGGCGTCGTCGAAGGTGCGGCGGAACAGCTCCTCGCGCCGGCGGGCGTCCACGACGGCGCGGTCGCGCGAGCGCACCACCAGCGACATCACGAGCGTCACGGCCCCGGCCGTCAGCAGCAGGCCCTGCAGGGCGCGCGTGGCCTGCTCCGCCGCCAGCTGCGCCTGGGCGCCCACCGCCGCGCCCGCGCTGCCGGCCGTGGCGACCACGGCCACCACGAGCAGGCAGCTGAGCGCCCGCCCGGTGCCCAGCCGGGCCGCGGCCCACAGCACCGGCACGACGACGAGGAAGGACCACGGCCCGGGGGCCGCCGTCCAGAACACGGCGGTGGAGACGCCGGCGGCGACGAGCAGCGCGACGGCGTGCTCGAGGACGAGCGCGCGCTGGCGGCGCAGCGCCGGGCCCGGCACGGGCAGCAGCAGCGGCGGCGCGACGAGCATCACCCCGAGCAGCTGCGCGGGCAGGTGGTGCACGAGGCCCTGGCCCCCGACCGCCTGCAGGCACGCCCCGGCGAGGGTCCCGGCCAGGCCGGCGGCGAGCAGGCGCCAGGCGTCGCGGCCCCGGCGCAGGCGCAGCGGCCGCCCGCCGGTGAGCAGCCCCGCGACCGAGCCGCCGACCGCCACCTGCAGGGCCTGGGCGGTGGCGAAGAGGGTGGCCGGGCCGGCGTCCCCGCCGGCCCGGGCGCCGAGCAGCGCGCCGACGAGGGTCCCGGCCACCACCCACCAGCGGCGGGCGGGCCGGCGCGCGGCGAGGGCGAGGGCGACGCCGGCGGCCGGCCACCAGGGCGCGCCGCCCGGCCCGGAGGCACCCACGAGGTGCGGCACGAGGGCGGTGAGCAGGGCCACGACCAGGGCGGTGCTGACGGCCAGCCGCGCACCGCCGCCGCGCACGCGGTCGCCGCGGGACGTCCGCGACTGCGCCGGACGGGTGGCAGCGGCCGCTGCTTCGACACGCTCCGTGGTCGTGATCACGCACCCTGCATCGGCAGGTCCCGTCCCGGGCTTGAGCGCCCGATCGGGGGAACCCGTCGCGCCGCCGCGGCGTCGCAGCGGGCGTGGTGGTCCGGGGCGGTGCGCGTCCGCGCGTGCGGGCGCGTGTACCCCTCCCCGGCCGTCGCGTCGAGCCCGGTGGGCTCGCCACGCCCGCGGACGGGGGTCAGCGTCCCCCGGATGGGGCATCATGAGAGGCCCGTACACGGTGCCCGCGGGCACCGCCGAGGCGCGGAGGTGCCAGCGGTGAGCAGCGAGGGTTGGCCGGACGAGCGGCTGACGGCGCCGGACGTGCCGTCGGTGCTCCGCCACCGCGCGGGCCCGGCGGACGACCCCGACCGCTACGAGCTGCTCGGGGAGACCGAGGGCGCCGACGAGGCGTGGCACGTGCTCGACCACCGCGCCCCGGCGGGGGAGGCGCTGTTCACGCTCGCCGCCCTGCGCCCCGCCCCCGACCCGGCCGCCGGCGAGGTGTCCGAGGAGGCGTCCGCCGACGCCGACGGGACCGGGGACGCCGGAGGGCCCCCGCTCGACCCGGCCGGTGTCTGGCGCGAGCGGGCCGCCGGCCTGGCCCGGGTCCGGCACGAGGCCCTCGCCCGCGTGGTGACGTCCTTCGCCGGCCCCGCCCCGCACCCGCCGGGCCGCCTGGACCTGGACGCCCCGGCCTGGCAGTACGCCGTCCTCGAGAAGGCCTCCGGCCGCTCCGTGGCCGACTGGCTGCGCGACGACCCCGGCGCGGGGCTGGAGGACCGCTTCGTCGTCCTGGCCACCGCCGCCGGCGTCCTGCAGGAGCTGCACCGCGGCTCGGGGCAGTCCCCGCCCCTCGTGCACGGCGACATCACGCCCCGCTCGGTGCGGCTCGCCGGGTTCCGACCCGCCGACGGCGTCCGCCTGGCCGGCGCCAGCCTCGGCGGGCTGCGCACCGGGCCGCTGCGGCCCTCCGTCGGCCCCTACACGGCGCCGGAGGTGCGCGCCGGGGCGCTGCCCTCCTCCGCCGGCGACGTCTTCGGCCTCGGCGCCACCGCGGTGTTCCTCCTCACCGGGCAGCCGCCGGCCGTCGGGCCCGACGGCGGGCTCGACACCGCGCTGGTGCGCCGTCAGCTCGCCGTCGCCCCGGCCACCGCCCCGCACGCCGGGCTGGCCGACCTGCTCCTGCAGGCGCTGGCCGACGACCCCGCGCAGCGCCCCGACCGTCTGCCGGCGTGGGTGAACGGCCTGCGCGCGCTCGCGGACACCGGCGCCGGGGCGCCGTTCGGCCTCGACGAGGCCGCCACCGCGGCCCTCGGTGCCGCCGCCCTGCACGAGGCCGTGCCGGCCGGCTCCTCCCGGGCCGCGCACCGCCGCGAGGGCGGCGTGCTGGCGGACGTGCGCTCGCTGCCGCGCCGCCCCGTGGCCGCCGTCGTGGGCGCGCTGGTGCTGGCCACCGCGGGCACGGGCATCGCCATCGCCGCCGTCCAGCAGGGCCGGCTGGCGGACGTCCCCAACCCCGTGGCCATCGTGCAGCCGCCGCCGGTGACCACCTCCACCGCCGCGCCGCCGCCCGTGGCCGTGCCCGAGGAGGGTTCCGGCCCGGCCGAGGCACCCACCGGGACGGGCGGCGGCGGGGGCACCGGCGGTTCCGGGGGCTCGGCGCGGGGCACGGGTGAGCGGACCGCGCCGCCGGCGACCTCCGCCACCCCCTCGGGCACCCCGTCCGGCCTCGAGGGCTCGCCCCCGCCGTCGCCGGTCGACCCCACCACGGGCCTGCCGCTGCCGCCGCCGGGTCCGCCGCCGGCGCCCTCCACGACGCCGCCGGACCTGTTCACGCCCGCCCCGACCGTCCCGCTCCCGCCCCGGCCCACGACCGCGCCGCCGACGAGCGCGCCGACCGTGCCGCCGACGACCGCGCCGCCCCCGGTCACGCCGGCCCCGCCCACCCTCACGCCCGCGCCGCCGTCCTCGGCGCCGCCGCCCCGCCCGACGCGCCCGCCGCGGCCCACGCGCCCGCCGCGGCCGACCACGCCACCGACCACCCCGCCGCCGGTCTCGACGCCCGCCCCGCCGGTGGTCACCCCTCCGCCGGTGGTCGAGCCCGAGCCGACGAGCGCGCCACCGGAGGAGCCGCCGGAGGACGAGGACACCGCCGGCCCCACCGGCACGCCCGAGCCCCCCGAGGTCGTCACGCCCCCGGACGCCGAGGTCCCCCTGCCCTGAGCGGGAGCGGGAGCGGGAGCGGGCCGGTCAGGGCACGCGCGCCCGGGCCGACGGGCGCTCGCGGGCGCGGCCGTGCGCGACGGCGACGAGCGCGTACCCGCACGCCAGCACCACCGCGACGACGCCCAGGCGCCCGTCGGCGGGCACCAGCAGCACCGACGCTCCGGCCGCCAGCACGTAGCTGACGTTGAAGACGAGGTCGTAGGCGGTGAAGACGCGCCCGCGGTAGGCGTCGTCCACGCTGCGCTGCACCACGGTGTCCACGCCGATCTTGGCGCCCTGCCCGCCCGCGCCGAGCAGGAACGCGGCCACCGCCAGGGCCGTCACGTCCGTGGTCAGCCCCACGAGCAGCTGGGCAGCGCCGGCCAGCAGCAGGCAGCCGCGGATCCAGGCGGTGACCCGCTCGCGCCGGGCGCCCCAGGGGGCCGCGAGCGCCGCCGCCCCCGAGCCGGCGGCCACGGCCGTCAGCAGGACGCCGAGCACCGCCAGGCCCTGCGAGGGATCCTCCAGGGGGGCCAGGGTCCGCCGGCACAGGACGACGACGGCGACGGTCGTCAGCCCGAACGCCCACCGGTGCCAGGCCACCACGCCCAGCGCGGCGGCCGCCGCCCGCCGCTCGCGCAGGTGCGCGACGCCGGCCACGACGTCGCGCGAGGCGCGTCGGACGACGGCGGCGGGTCCGGCGGCGGACCGCCCGCCCGGCGGGCCGGGGGAGGGGTCGGGCCCCAGCAGCCCGCGGGGGAAGGCCAGCGCGACCAGCCCGGCTACCGCGTACGCGGCGGCCGCCACGCACAGCGCACCCACGTCCGCGCCGGCGCCCGTCCCCAGGACCGCGGCGACGCCCACCGTGATCGCGGCCCCCGCGCCCGCGGCGACGGTGCCGGCCGTCGGGGTGATCGAGTTGGCCAGGACGAGCTGACCGGGGGCCACGACCCGCGGCAGCGCCGCCGACAGCCCGGCGAGCAGCGCGCGGTTGACCGACAGGGTCGCCAGCGCCAGCACCCCGAGGACGACGTCGCCGGCGCCGCCCGCCAGGGTCACCGCCACGCACGCCGCCAGCGCGGCCCGCAGCAGGTTGCCCCACCCCAGCACGGAGCGGCGCGGGCGGCGGTCCAGCAGCACGCCCGCCCAGGGGCCGACGACCGTGAACGGCAGCAGCAGCACCGCCGAGGCCAGCGCCACGCCGGCGGGGGTGGCCTGCCGCTCGGGGGCGAAGAAGAACAGCGTCGCCAGGCCGGCCTGGAAGGCGCCGTCGCTGGCCTGCCCGACCAGCCGCACCGCCATCAGGTGCCGGTAGCGCCGGGTCGCGAGCAGCCGCCGCAGCTCGGCGGGAACGCCGGCCTCCTCGCCGTCCCCGGCGTCCCCGCCGGGCCGCCCCGCTCTCACCGCACCCTCACGCCGTCACGGTACGCAGCGGCCCCGGCGGGGACAGGCCCCCGTCGGTGGGGGAGCGGGCGGGGTGGGGGCGGGGCGTGGAGGTGTCGTGAGCGCCGCCGCCCGCGGTCCCCGCGCGGCGCGCAGGACCTCCCGGCCCGCGCATACTGGACGGGCCGGGGATCTCGAGGGGCGCACCGCTCCTGCCGATGGATCACCAGCACCCGACGTGCGTGCCGGTCCCGCACGCCGCCCCCACCACGGAGGAACGCACCGCAGTGGCTCAACGCCGTCCTGGCCCCGGGTCCGCGCAGCGCCGGCCGCAGCAGCCGGCCGCGCGCCGGCCCGCCGCCCGCCCCGCCGCCCGCAAGAGCCGCCGTGGCCGGCGCGGCCGCCGCGCGCTGGCCTGGCTCGGCGGCCTCGTCGCCGCCGGCGTCGTGCTCGGGGTCGGCGGCCTCGCCGCGGCGTACGCCGTCACCGACGTCCCGGACCCCAACGAGCTGGCCGACGCGCAGATCAGCACCGTCTACTTCAGCGACGGCCAGACGGAGCTGGGCACCTTCGCGGCCCGCAACCGCGAGGTCGTCGGCATCGACGAGGTGCCCGACGTCGTGCAGCACGCCGTCCTGGCCGCCGAGGACCGCTCCTTCTACGAGAACCGCGGCGTCTCCCCGACGGGCATCGCCCGCGCGGTGTGGAACAACGTGCGCGGCGGCTCGCAGCAGGGCGGCTCGACGATCACGCAGCAGTACGTGAAGAACTACTACCTGACCTCCGAGCGCTCCTACGCGCGCAAGGCCCAGGAGTTCATCCTCGCCCTGAAGATCGACCAGCAGCAGACCAAGGACGAGACGCTGCAGGACTACCTCAACACCGTGTACTTCGGCCGCGGCGCCTACGGCGTGCAGGCCGCCGCGCAGGCGTACTTCGGCCGGGACGTCGGCGAGCTGGACGTCTCCCAGGCCGCGCTGCTGGCGGCCGTCCTCAAGGCGCCCAGCGCCCTGGACCCCCTCAACGACCCCGAGGGCGCGGCCGCCCGCGTCGACTACGTGCTGGACGGCATGGTCTCCGAGGGCTGGCTGTCGGCGGAGGACCGCGCCGCCGCCGGGCTCCCGGACACGGTGCAGGAGCAGCGCGAGGACGCCCTGCGCGGGCCGAACGGCTACCTGCTGACGACGGTGCGCGCGGAGCTGGAGAGCACCGCGGGCCTGACGGAGGAGCAGATCGACCGCGGCGGCTACCGCATCGTCACCACCTTCGACGCGCGGGCGCAGGAGGCGGCCGTGCAGGCCGTGCAGGACCAGCTGCCCGCCAGCGTCCCCGAGGGCCTGCAGGTCGCGCTGTCCGCGATCGACCCCGCCACCGGCGGGGTGCGGGCCATGTACGGCGGCGCCGACTACCTGCAGCGCAACCGCAACGCCGTGACGCAGGACATCGCCCAGGCCGGGTCGACGTTCAAGCCGTTCACCCTCGTCGCGGCCCTGGAGCAGGGCGTCTCGCTGCGCAGCACCTACAGCGGCGCCAGCCCGATGACGGTCGACGGCGGCACGTTCCGCAACTTCGGCGGCTCCAGCTACGGGCGGATCAACCTCGTCACGGCCACCGCCAACTCGGTCAACACGACGTACGTGCAGCTGAACGAGGAGGTCGGTCCCGAGGCCACCCGGCGGGTCGCGGTCGAGGCCGGTTACCCGGTGGACACCAACACCCTGGGCGACGCGGACACGACCATCTCCAACGTCCTGGGCACGGCCTCGCCGCACCCCATCGACGTCACGCAGGCCTACGCCACGTTCGCCGCGCAGGGCGTGCGCAACGACTGGCACACCATCGAGAGCATCGACGACGCCGACGGCACCCGCGTCTACACCGCCTCCCCGACGCAGCGGCGCGTGTTCGCCGAGGACGTCATGGCCGACACCACGTACGCCCTGCAGCAGGTCGTGCAGCAGGGCAGCGGCCGCTACGCCCGCAACCTCGGCCGCCCGGCCGCGGGCAAGACGGGCACGTCCTCGGGCAACATGTCCGCCTGGTTCGCCGGGTACACCCCGCAGCTGGCCGCCAGCGTGGCGATGTACCAGGTCGGCGAGTCCGGCCCGGAGAAGCTGTCCCTGGGCGGCGGGGAGGTCACCGGCGGCTCGTACCCGGTGCGCATCTGGACGTCCTTCGTGCGCGCCGCGCTGCAGGGCGTCCCCGAGGCGGACTTCCCCTCGCCCAGCTACGTCGGCTCCTCCGGCTCCTCGAGGGCGACGTCCACCCCGTCGCGCACCGCGCAGGAGTCGCCGAGCGAGTCCCCGACGGCCACGCAGGAGCCCACCGAGGAGGCCTCCGAGGAGCCGACCGAGGAGGCCACCGAGGAGCCCGCGGAGCCCACCGCGGAGGCCACCGAGCAGCCCACCGGTACGCCCACCAGCACCGCCACCGGCTCGCCCACGGCGCAGCCGACCGCCACGGGAGGCGGCGGTGGCGGCGGTGGTGACGGTGGCGGCGGTGAGGGCGGCGGTGGTGACGACGGTGGTGACGGCGAGGCGGCCCCGCAGGCCGACGAGGGCGCGGACGCCGCACCGGTGCCCTGACCGGCGCCCGGCCCGTCCGCGCCCCGGGCGCCCGCGGGCGGCCCGACTGGGGCACGCTGCTGCGGTGAGCTCCCAGCGCCCGCCCACCGGGTCCACCAGGCCCACCGGGGCCCCCGGGCCCGCCAGGTCCTCCGAGCCCGTCGCCCCGACCGCTGCCGACCCGGTGGCCCGCGCCGGCAGCGAGGTCCTCGGCGGGCCCGCCGGCCGGCGCCTGGGCGCCGGGACGCCGTGGTGGGCGCGCCCGCTGCCCGTCGCCCTGCTCCTGGCGGCCCTCGCCGTGGCGCTCGGCGCGGTGAGCAAGCACCACTGCCGCGCCGCCGGGTGGAACACGCCCGACCAGTTCTGGCACGCCTGCTACGCCGACGGGCCCGTCGTCTACACCTCTTCCGGGCTGGCGCAGGGCCTCGGCCCCTACGGCGACGGCGTCTCCCTGGGGCAGCCGCCGCTGACGGCGGCGCTGGCGTGGCTGCTCGGCCTGCTCGCCCCCGACGAGGTGAGTGTGGCCGCCCAGCGCACCTACTTCGACGTCATGGCGCTGGCGCTGGCGCTGGCGGCCCTGGCCGTCGTCGCGGCCGTCGCCGTCGCCGCCGGGCGCCGCCGCGGCTGGGACGCCCTCCTCGTGGCCGCCAGCCCGGTGCTCGTCCTGACCTCGCTGGTGTCCCTCGACCTGCTCGGGGTCGCGCTGGCCGCCGCGGGCCTGGCCGCGTGGGCGCGCCGCCGGCCCGTCCTGGCCGGTGTCCTGATCGGCCTGGCCGCCGCCGCCCGCACCTGGCCGGCGCTGCTGCTGCTCGCGCTGCTGCTGGTGGGCCTGCGCTGCGGCCGTGCCCGCGCGGTCGCCGGGACGGCCGGGGTGGCGGCGCTGACCTGGCTGGCGGTGTCGCTGCCGGTGGCGCTGGTCGACCGGGCCGCCTGGAGCGCCCACCTGACGACGTGGGCGGGCGAGCGCGCCGGGTACGGGTCGGTGTGGCTGCTGCCGCAGCTGTGGGCGCAGTCCGCGGGGTCCGCGGACGCGCAGGGGCTGCCCGGGGCGGCGGTGACGGCGCTCGCGGTCACCGGCTGGGTGGTCTGGACGCTGCTGGTGGGGCTGTTCGTGCTGTGGCTGCCGCGCCGGCCGCGACTGCCGCAGGTGGCGCTCGCCCTCGTGGCCGGCTGGTGCGTGCTGGCCCCCTCCTTCCCGGTGCAGGCCTCGCTGTGGCTGCTGCCGCTGGCGGCGCTGGCCGTGCCGCGCTGGCGCGACCACCTGCTGTGGTGGGCGGCCGAGGCCGCGTACTTCGCCGCGGTGTGGCTGTTCATCGCCGGGCAGTCGGTGCCCGGCCGGGCGCTGCCGCCGGAGCTGTACGCGCTGCTCCTGCTGCTGCGGGTGGCCGGGGTGGCGTGGCTGGTCGCCGCGGCCGCCCGCGACGCCCGCGCGCCCCGCCGCGACCCCGTGCGCGCCGGCGGCGCCGACGACCCGGCCGGCGGTGTCTTCGACCGCGCCCCGGACGCCCTGGTGGTCCGCGTCACCTGAGCGCGGGGTCCCCACCCGCCCGGGCCCGCCCGCCGGCGGCCCGGCTGTGGACGGCCGCCCGGCCGCGGTGGCGCGCGGGGCAGGGTGGGCACCGGGAGGCCGGTAGACTCGTGCGGTCCTCCGCCTCGCGTCCCCAGCGGCGCGCGGTGGAGACGACGCCGATCGACCCTCCTGCCGCGGAGAGACCGCGGCCGCTGAGACCGGAGGAGGTGGGGTAATGAGCGCGCGTCAGTACGAGCTCATGGTGATCCTCGACGCGGAGCTGGAAGAGCGCACGGTGGGTCCGTCGCTCGACCGCTTCCTGAACGTCGTGCGCCAGGGCGGTGGCACCGTCGGCAAGGTCGACATCTGGGGCCGTCGCCGTCTGGCCTACGACATCAAGAAGAAGTCCGAGGGCATCTACGCCGTCATCGACCTGAACACCGAGCCGGCCGTGGCTCAGGAGCTGGACCGCCAGCTCAACCTCAACGAGGCGGTGCTGCGGACCAAGCTGCTCCGCTCCGAGGCCGCCTGATGGCCGGCGAACCGGTCATCACGCTGGTCGGGAACCTGACCAACGACCCGGAGCTGCGCTTCACCCCCTCCGGTGCCGCCGTCGCGAACTTCCGCGTCGCCAGCACCCCCCGGACGTTCGACCGTCAGGCGAACGACTGGAAGGAGGGCGAGGCGCTCTTCATGAACTGCACCGTGTGGCGCGAGGCGGCCGAGAACGTCGCCGAGTCCCTCACGCGCGGCATGCGCGTGGTCGTCACCGGCCGCCTGCAGTCGCGCACCTTCGACACGAAGGAGGGCGAGCGCCGCACCGTCATCGAGATGCAGGTCGACGAGGTCGGCCCCTCGCTGCGCTACGCCACCGCCAAGGTCAACAAGACCCAGCGCGGTGGTGGTGGCGGCGGGTTCGGCGGCGGCGGCCAGGGCGGCGGCTTCGGCGGCGGCCAGGGCGGCTCCGGCGGCCAGGGCGGCTCCGGCGGCCAGGGCGGCGGCGGTGGCTGGGGCGCGAGCTCCGGCGGCGGCGGCCAGCAGCAGGACGACCCGTGGGCGACCGGCCCCTCTGGCGGGAGCCAGGGCGGCGGCGGTGGCTGGGGCGGCTCGTCCAACGACGACCCGCCGTTCTGACGGTCGTCCCGACCCCGGGCCGCGGCGGCAGCGCTGCGGCGGCCGGGGGTCACTGAAGAACCACACCACCATCCCGGGGTAGACCCCGGGCTCCACGAGAGGGGAGCACCACGATGGCCAAGGTGCCCGTGCGCAAGCCCAAGAAGAAGCAGAACCCGCTCAAGGCCGCGAAGATCGAGAGCGTCGACTACAAGGACACCGCGCTGCTGCGCAAGTTCATCTCCGACCGCGGCAAGATCCGCGCGCGCCGGGTGACGGGCGTGTCCGTGCAGGAGCAGCGGGAGATCGCCAAGGCGATCAAGAACGCCCGCGAGATGGCGCTGCTGCCCTACAGCAGCTCCGCCCGCTGAGGAGGGGACACGAGATGAAGCTCATCCTCACCCACGAGGTGTCCGGTCTCGGGACGCCCGGTGACGTCGTGGAGGTCAAGGACGGCTACGGCCGCAACTTCCTCCTGCCGCGCAACCTGGCCACGCCGTGGACCAAGGGCGGCGAGAAGCAGGTCGAGGCGATCCGCAAGGCCCGCCGCACCCGCGAGATCGCCACCCTGGACGAGGCCAAGGCCGTGAAGCAGTCGCTGGAGTCCCGCACCGTCGCCCTCGCGGCGCGCGCGGGCCAGGGCGGCCGCCTCTTCGGTGCGATCACCCCCGCGGAGATCGCCCAGGCC
The DNA here is from genome assembly GCF_050871905.1 of Kineococcus haloalkalitolerans. Classification (NCBI taxonomy): domain Bacteria; kingdom Bacillati; phylum Actinomycetota; class Actinomycetes; order Kineosporiales; family Kineosporiaceae; genus Kineococcus; species Kineococcus haloalkalitolerans. The sequence continues at coordinate 10,080 of NZ_JBJLSH010000035.1, read as the reverse complement.
GTCACCGCCGCCGGCGGCCCGGCCGTCGACCGGCGCAAGGTCGAGGTCCCGCAGCCGATCAAGGCCGTGGGCACCCACACCGCGCTGGTGCGCCTGCACCCCGAGGTCTCCGCCACGGTGACCGTCGAGGTCGTCGAGGCCAGCGCCTGACGAGGTAGCACCACCACGAGGGGCCGGTCGCGCGCTGCGCGGCCGGCCCCCCGCGCGTCCGGCGCCGCTCAGCCGTCCGCGCCGACGAGCCGGAAGCGCAGGCACACCACGGGCGTGCCGGCGCTCACCGCCACGCCCACCCCGGCCCAGTACCGCTCGTGCGCGGCGGCCCAGTCCGCGTGCCCGGCGTACCCCTCGCCCTCCTCGCGCGCGAAGGCGTCGTCGACCTCCGCGAAGGGCACCACCCGCACCGCGGTGACCTCGACGGTCGCCACGTGCGCACCCCCGTCGTCGAGGACGGCCAGGCGCTCGCCGACGCGCTCGACCTCCTCGCCCTCGGCGGCGTAGTCGACGTCGAGCAGGCCGGCCGTGGCCCTCTTGCGCCCGGCCAGGACGAGGGCCGTCAGCTCGCGGCGCACCCGGCCGGGCGTGCCGAGCTCGAGGGTGCGCAGTCCGTCGACGCGGGTCCAGGTCACCCGCCGCACCCTGCCACGCGGGCCGGTTCTGGCAGGCTGCGCGGATGCGCGTGGCGCTCGCCCAGATCTCCAGCACCGACGACCCCGCGGCGAACCTCGACCTGGTCGCCGTGGAGGTCGCCGCGGCCCGCGACGCCGGCGCCCGCCTCCTCGTGCTGCCCGAGGCGACCATGTGCCGCTTCGGGGTCCCCCTCGGCCCGGTCGCCGAACCCGCCGACGGGCCGTGGGCGACCCGGCTGGGCGAGCTGGCCGACGCCGCCGGCCTGACCGTCGTCGCCGGCGGGTTCACCCCCGGCTCCGGCGGGCGGGTCCGCAACACCCTGTTCGCCGCCGGCCCGGGCGTGCGGGCCGCCTACGACAAGGTCCACGTCTACGACGCCTTCGGCTACCGCGAGTCCGAGGCCGTCGAGCCCGGTGACGGGCCCGTCCTCGTGCCCGTGGACGGCGAGCCGGTCGGCCTGGCCACCTGCTACGACGTGCGCTTCCCCGGCCTGTTCACCGCGTACGCCGACCGCGGCGCCCGCCTCGTGGTCGTGGCCGCCTCCTGGGGCGCCGGACCGGGCAAGGTGGAGCAGTGGGACCTGCTGGTGCGCGCGCGGGCGCTGGACGCCACGAGCGTCGTCGTCGCCTGCGGGCAGGCGGCCCCGGCCGTCCCGACCGAGGGTGGGGCGCCGACGGGGGTGGGCTCCTCGACGGTGGCCGGGCCGACGGGCGAGGTGCTGGGGCGGCTGGGCGCCGAGCCGGGCCGGCTGGTCGTCGACGTGGACCTGGACGCGGTGGACGCCGTGCGCGCCGCGCTGCCGGTGCTGGCCAACCGCCGCCTGTGAGGGCTCAGGCCCCCACGACCACCCACCGGTCGGTGCGCACGCGGTGCACGAGGGTGGCCAGGCGGGCCAGGGAGTAGACGCCGGCGAAGGAGATCCACAGCCACACCAGGCCGGCCCGCCCGGCGGGGGCCAGCGCCAGCACGGCCAGCGCGCACGGCAGGTAGCACAGCAGCGTGACCGCGCCCGCGGCGGCGAGGTAGCGGCCGTCGCCGGCGCCGATGAGGACGCCGTCGAGGACGAACACCCAGCCGGCCACGGGCAGCGAGGCGCCCACGACCACCAGCGCGGCGGTCAGGTAGTGGTGCACCTGCTCGTCGGGGGCGAACGGCCCGGCCACCAGCGGCGCCGCGAGCGCGAGGGCGGCGCCCAGCACCACGCCGACGGCGACGCCCCACTGCGCGGTGCGCCGCACGACGGCCCGCACCCCGTCCACGTCGGCGGCGCCGAGCGCCCGGCCCACGAGCGCCTGCGCGGCGATGGCCAGGGCGTCCAGGGCCAGCGCGGTCGTCGTCCACACCGTCATGGCGACCTGGTGGGCGGCGATCCCCGCGTCGCCCTGACGGGCGGCCACGAACGTCGTCACCAGCAGCGCCACCCGCAGGGTGAGGGTGCGCACGAGCAGCGGGACGCCGGCGCGGGCGCTGCGCAGCACCCCCAGCGGGTGCAGGCCCACGGGCGCGCCGGTGCGGCGCACCCCGCGGGCGACGACGACCACGAGGACGAGGGCCATGAGCAGCTGGGTGGCCGCGGTTCCGGCCGCCGAGCCGGCGATGCCCCAGCCGAGGCCGTGCACGAGCAGCAGGTTGAGCACGACGTTGAGCGCGGCGCCGCCGGCGGCGACGGCCAGCGGGGTGCGGGTGTCCTGCAGGCCCCGCAGGACGCCCGTGGCGGCGAGCACGACGAGCATCCCCGGCAGCCCCGGCAGGCTGACCCGCAGGTACGTCACGGCGTACGGGGCCGCTTCGGGGGAGGCGCCGAGGGCGGTGACGAGCGGCCCGGCCAGCGGGGCGACGACCAGGGCGGTCGCCACGCCCAGCAGCAGCGCCAGCCAGATCCCGTCCACGCCCTGCGCGAGGGCCCCGCGCAGGTCCCCGGCGCCCAGCCGGCGCGCCACGGCCGCCGTCGTGCCGTAGGCGAGGAAGACGAAGAGGCTGACGGCCGTCGCCAGCAGCGCCCCGGCCACGCCCAGGCCCGCCAGGGGCAGGGTGCCCAGGCTCGCCACGATCGCCGAGTCGGCCAGCAGGAACAGCGGTTCGGCCACCAGCGCGCCGAGCGCGGGGACCGCCAGACGCAGGATGTCGGCATCCCGGCGCCCGACCTTGAGCCCTCCGCGCGAACCGTCACCGGACCGCAACCCGCACGCCACCCTCCCGCTGTCCCGACGTTCTCGTCCTCCACACCTGGTGGACAGGTGGGGAGGCGCATCGTCGCAGGTCAGCGTCGTGCACCGGCGGTCGGGGGGCGCTGCGGCCCGAGTTGTCCCCAGGGTTGTCCACCCCCTGTGCACCAGTGGTCCCCAACCGTCCACAGGTTGTCGACAACCCTGTGCACAGGGCGGTTTGACCGGGCCGGGTGCCGTCGGTCAGTGTCGGACCCTCCCGGTAGGACTGCTCGTGCGCGGGCCCGTGGTGGGCCCGGCGGTGGGGTGAGCCGGGGAGAGGGGCTGCGCGCACGTGACGACCTACGAGGACCGCCCGGCCCAGCAGCGCGAGGGGGCGGACGGGTCCGGCCGCGGGGGCCAGCGCGGCCGCGGCCAGGGCGACCGCGGGCCGTCGGTGGGCAGCGAGCCGTACGAGCGGATGCCCCCGCAGGACATCGCCGCCGAGCAGGGCGTGCTCGGCGGGATGATGCTGTCCAAGGACGCCATCGCCGACGTCGTCGAGGTGCTCAAGGGCGTCGACTTCTACCGCCCCGCCCACGAGATGATCTACGAGGCGGTCCTCGACCTGTACTCGCGCGGCGAGCCGGCCGACCCCGTCACCGTCTCCGCCGAGCTGACCAACCGCGGCGAGCTCGCCCGCGTGGGCGGCACCCCCTACCTGCACGACCTCATCTCCACCGTCCCCACCGCCGCCAACGCCGGCTTCTACGCCCGCATCGTGCGCGAGCGCGCCGTGCTGCGCCGCCTCGTGGAGGCCGGCACCCGCATCGTGCAGATGGGCTACGGCGCCGACGGCGGCGACGTGGACGCCATCGTCAACTCCGCGCAGGCCGAGGTGTACGCGGTCACGGAGAAGCGCACGAAGGAGGACTACGCCGTCCTCGGCGACGTCATCGAGGGCGCCATCGACGAGATCGAGGCCAGCAGCCACCGCGGCGAGGGCATGGTCGGCGTCCCCACCGGCTTCGCCGACCTGGACCAGCTGACCAACGGCCTGCACCCCGGGCAGATGATCGTCATCGCGGCCCGGCCGGCCGTGGGCAAGGCCCTGGCCCTCGACACGCCCCTGCCCACCCCGACGGGCTGGACGACGATGGGCGAGGTCCGCCCCGGCGACGAGCTCCTCGGCGCCGACGGGCGACCCGTGCGGGTGGTCGCCGCCACGGACGTCATGACGGACCGCCCCTGCTACGAGGTCGTCTTCTCCGACGGCACCGTGCTGGTCGCCGACGGTGAGCACCAGTGGCTGACCTCGTCGCGCGGGTCCCGGGCCGTCGTGACGACGTCCTCCCTGGCGGCCGACCTCGCGCGGGGCGTCCCGCACCACGTCGACGCTGCCGCACCGCTCGACCTTCCCCCCGCCGACCTCGACGTCGACCCGTACCTGCTGGGGGCGCTCGCGGCCGGCTGGTCCGGCTCGCTCGGCGACGTCCGCGGTGAGCTGGCCGCCGCGCTGGACGCGGCGGGTGCGGCGGGCCTGCGCGTCGACTCCGCCGACGTGCCGCCGCAGGTGCTGCGCGGGTCCTCGGCGCAGCGCCGCGCGCTGGTCGCCGGGGCGGCCGACGTGGCGTGCCGTGCCGGGTCCGACGGCGTGGTGTCGCTCGACCTCGTGCCGTCCGCGGTCCCGGTCGTCGTGGAGGCGCTGCACACGCTGGGCCTGGCCCCGGCGGTGGGCGACGGCGCTGGTGCCCGCGTCCGCGTGTCCTTCGCCACGGACGGTGACTGGGTGTTCCGGTGCGGCAGCGAGCGGCTGGAGCTGAAGCGGGCGCTGCACGAGCGGGAGGACGTCCCGTCCACCGCCCGGCGCGTCACGGCCGTCCGGCCGGTGCCCACCGTGCCCGTGCGCTGCGTCGAGGTCGACGCCGACGACCACCTGTACCTCGCCGGCCGCTCGATGGTCCCGACGCACAACTCCACCCTCGGGCTGGACATCGCCCGGGCCGCGTCCATCAAGCACGGCCTCGCCTCGGTGATCTTCTCCCTGGAGATGGGTCGCAACGAGATCTCGATGCGCCTGCTGTCCGCGGAGGCGCGCATCCCCCTGCAGAACATGCGCAAGGGGACGATGCGCGAGGACGACTGGACGAAGCTGGCCCGCACCATGGGCTCGATCTCCGAGGCGCCGCTGTACATCGACGACTCGCCGAACATGTCGCTGATGGAGATCCGCTCCAAGTGCCGCCGGCTCAAGCAGCGCGCCGACCTCAAGCTGGTGATCGTCGACTACCTGCAGCTCATGACGTCCGGCAAGCGGGTGGAGAGCCGCCAGCAGGAGGTCTCCGAGTTCTCCCGCGCGCTGAAGCTGCTCGCCAAGGAGCTCGAGGTCCCCGTCATCGCGCTGTCGCAGCTGAACCGCGGGCCTGAGCAGCGCACCGACAAGAAGCCGCAGATGAGCGACTTGCGCGAGTCCGGCTGCCTGACCGCGGACACCCGCGTCCTGCGCGCCGACACCGGCGCGGGCACCACCCTGGGGGAGCTGTACGCGGCGGGGGCGCGCGACGTGCCGGTGTGGGCGCTGGACGACTCGCTGCGCTACGTGCGCCGCCACCTCACCCACGTGTTCCCCACCGGCACCAAGCCCGTGCACCGGCTGCGCACGGCGTCCGGCAAGACGGTCCGTGCCACCGCCAACCACCCCTTCCTCACCTACGAGGGGTGGACGCCGCTGGCTGACCTGACGCCCGGTCAGCGCATCGCCGTGCCGCGGCACGTCCCGGCGCCGGAGGCCGTCGCCGCGTGGGAGGACGACCGTGTCGTGGCCACCGCGCACGCCCTGGCCGGCGGACGGCTCCTGGACGTCGACCCAGCGCTCACCGGCGGGCGGGTCCCCGTCGAGGTGTTCCACCTGCCGAAGCGGCAGATCGCCCTGTTCCTGCACCACCTGCGCGACGTCGCGGGGGACGTCGAGAGCGGTGCCGCGGCCGGTGGCCGGGTCACCTTGCGCTCCGCCGGTCGCGACCTGCTCGACGACGTGGCGCGCCTCCTGCTGCGCTTCGGCATCTCGGCCGAGCTGCGGACCGCGGGGGAGGGGTGGTCCCTGGACATCACCGGCCCCGACGACCTGCGCCGCTTCCTGCAGGAGGTGGGCGCTCGCGGGCCCGAGGCGCTCGCCCTCCTCGACCGGGTCCGCGGTGCAGCACCGGTGGCACCGGACGACGGCGTGTGGCAGCACGTCGGCCGTGAACTGTCGGGCGGCGCGGCTGCCGAGGCGGGCCCTGCGCTGTCGCGCATCGCCACGGTCCTCCAGGCGGCGGACCTGCACGTGGACGCCGTGAACGACGTCCTCTGGGACGAGGTCGTCGCCATCGAGCCCGACGGCGAGGAGCCTGTCTACGACGCCACCGTGCTGGGCGGGCACAACTTCGTCGCGGACGGCATCGCGGTCCACAACTCGATCGAGCAGGACGCCGACATGGTGATCCTGCTGCACCGCGAGGACATGTACGAGAAGGAGTCCCCGCGCGCGGGGGAGGCGGACTTCATCGTCGCCAAGCACCGCAACGGGCCCACGGACACGATCACCGTCGCCTTCCAGGGCCACTACTCGCGCTTCGTGGACATGGCCACCTGACGTCCCGCCGGCCGGGGGAGGCCACCGGCCGGTGGAACAAGCGGGGCGGCGGCCCGGTTGCAGCCGTCGAACAGTCCCGCTGGTGAAAGGTGCACGTCGTGTCGCTCTCCCTGTCGATCCTGGACCTCGCCCACATCGGTCCGGGGAAGACGGCCGGTGAGAGCATCGCCGCCAGCGTCGAGCTGGCCCGCACCGCCGAGCGCAGCGGGTACCAGCGCGTCTGGTACGCCGAGCACCACAACATGCCGCACATCGCGTCCTCGGCGCCCGCGGTGCTCATCGCCCACGTCGGCGCGCACACCTCCACCATCCGCCTCGGCGCCGGCGGCGTGATGCTGCCCAACCACTCCCCGCTGTCGATCGCCGAGCAGTTCGGCACCCTCGACGCGATGTACCCCGGCCGCATCGACCTCGGCCTGGGCCGCGCCCCCGGCTCCGACCAGGCGACGACGTACGCGCTGCGCCGCGACCCGTCGGCCGCCGAGACGTTCCCCCGCGACGTCGCGGAACTGCGCGACTACCTCGCCGGCCGCTCCAGCGTCGCCGGTGTCGACGCCGTGCCCGGCGCCGGGTCCCGCGTCCCCCTGTACGTCCTCGGCTCCTCCACGTTCGGCGCGCACCTGGCCGCCGCGCTCGGCCTTCCGTACGCGTTCGCCTCGCACTTCGCCCCGCAGGCCCTGCACGCCGCGGTCAGCGCCTACCGGCGCGAGTTCCAGCCGTCCGAGCAGCTGGACCGCCCCCACGTCATCGCCGGCGTGAACGTCGTCGCCGCCGACTCCGCCGACGACGCCCGCGCCTCGTTCGAGCAGGTGCAGCGCCGGTTCGCCGTCTCCCTGTTCGGCCGCGGCCGCACGTTCACCGAGGCGGAGGTCGACGTCCTCATGCAGACCGCCGCCGGCCAGCACGTCGGCCAGATGCTGTCCTACGCCGCCGTCGGCACCCCCGCGGACGTGCGCCGCTACCTCGACTCCTTCCTCGACGCCGCCGGCGCCGACGAGCTCATCACCGCCCACCAGGCCCTCGACGACGAGGCGCGGCTGCGCTCCGTCGAGCTCCTCGCCGAGGTCGCGCAGGACGTCACCGTCTGACCCGCACCCGCCCCGGTGGTGGCGGCGCCACCCGCCGGGGCAGGGTGGGGGGATGAGCGATCGACGCGTCCCCGGCCCCGACTGGGTGCAGCACGCCGTCTTCTGGCACGTGTACCCCCTGGGTTTCACCGGTGCCGAGGCGCACGCCGAGGACCTGGACGGACCGGTGCGGCACCGCCTGCCGCACCTCGCCGGCTGGCTCGACCACGCCCTCGCCCTCGGCGCGTCCGGTCTGCTGCTGGGTCCCGTGTTCGCCTCCGAGACCCACGGCTACGACACCGTCGACCACCTCCGCGTCGACCCGCGCCTCGGCGACGACGGCGACCTCGACGCGCTGCTCCGCGCGGCGTCCGAACGCGGGATCCGGGTCCTCCTCGACGGCGTGTTCCACCACGTCGGCCGCTCCCACCCGGCGTTCCGCGCGGTGCTGGAGCAGGGCCCGTCCGCACCGACCGCGTCCTGGTTCCGGCTGCGCTGGCCCGGCGGGCCGGAGGCGTGGACGCCCGGCACGGAACCCGACTACGACGACTTCGAGGGCCACCACCAGCTCGTCGCGCTGAACCACGCGGACCCCGCCGTCGTCGACCACGTCGCCGACGTGATGACGCACTGGCTGGACCGCGGCGCTGCCGGGTGGCGGCTGGACGCCGCCTACGCCGTGCCCGCGGGGTTCTGGGCGCAGGTCGCCGACCGGGTGCGCGAGCGCCACCCCGACGCCTACCTCGTCGGGGAGGTCATCCACGGCGACTACCCCGCCGCCGTCGTCGACGGGCACCTGGACTCCGTGACGCAGTACGAGCTGTGGAAGGCCGTCTGGAGCGGCCTCAACGACGGCAACCTGCACGAACTCGCCCACGCGCTGGGCCGCCACGACGAGTTCTCGCGGACGTTCGCGCCGCTGACGTTCCTCGGCAACCACGACGTCACCCGCATCGCCAGCCGCCTGGACGACCCCGCGCACCTCGCGCACGCCCTCGCCGTGCTGACCACCGTCGCGGGGACGCCGTGCGTGTACGCCGGCGACGAGCACGCCTTCCGCGGCGTCAAGGAGGACCGCGCCGGCGGCGACGACGCGGTGCGCCCGCCGTTCCCCGCCTCGCCGGAGGAGCTGTCGCCGCTGGGGCTGCCGACGTTCCACCTGCACCAGGAGCTCATCGGGCTGCGCCGTCGGCACGCGTGGCTGCACGGCGCGCGCACGAGCGTGCTGCACGTGGCGAACGACGCGCTCGCCTACGCCAGCGAGGGCGGGTCGGGAGAACGGGTCGTCGTCGCGCTGTCCACCGCGGACGGCACGAGCGCCGTGCCGGCGCCCGGTGCCCGCGAGGTCCTCGCGGGCACCGGGCGGATCCTGGACGCGGGCACGGACGGCGCGCGGGTGGAACTGCCGCCGGGCGGGTGGGCGGTCGCGGCGGGCTGAGGCGCCGGCCGGTGCGGCGGTCGTGGTGCGCTGCCGCGGGGACGGTGCTCACCGCCCGCGGTTCCCTCATCACCTGCTGCCACGGCTCTGCTCCACCCGGCAGTTCCCGGCGCTCTCGGCGTGCGCGCGTCCCGACGCGTCCGTAGCGTCCCGGGGGCAGGACGCGCCCGCCCGGCGGACGGCCGGGTGCGCAGGCGCACCGCAGACCTGGAGGACGCTCGCCGATGACCGAGATCACCGCGCACCACGGCTTGTTCAAGAACACCGACCTGCACGTCGACGACACCGGCGGCCCCGGCCGTCCCGTCGTGCTCATCCACGGCTGGCCGCTGTCCGGCGCCGCGTGGTCCGAGCAGGTCCCGGCGCTGCAGGCCGCCGGCTACCGCGTCGTCACCTACGACCGCCGCGGTTTCGGGCGCAGCGACAAGACGCGCTCCGGGTACGACTACGACACCCTCACCGAGGACCTGCACGCCCTGCTGGAGGCCCTCGACCTGACCGACGTGACGCTCGTCGGCTTCTCCATGGGCGGCGGGGAGGTCGCCCGCTACTTCACGAAGTACGGGACCGACCGCGTGCGCAGCGCCGTCTTCGCCGGTGCCGTCCCCCCGTACCTGGCTCAGAGCGACGACAACCCCGACGGCCCCCTGAGCCAGGAGAAGGCCGACGAGATGGAGTCGGGCCTGAAGGACGACGAGGACACCTTCTACGACGGGTTCGTCACCGACTTCTTCTCCGTCGACGGTGTCCTGAAGGTGACCGAGGCGCAGCGCCAGGACGCGATCGCGCTGACGAAGCAGGCCGACGAGAAGGCCGCGCTGAAGGCCATGGAAGCCTTCGGCACCACCGACTTCCGCGACGACCTGCCGAAGGTGACCGTCCCGACCCTGGTCGTCCACGGCGACGGCGACGCGATCGTGCCGTTCGAGGGGTCCGGCGCGCGCACCCACGCCGCGATCCCCGGCAGCCGGCTGCACGTGGTGGCGGGCGCGCCGCACGGTTTCAACGTCAGCCACGCCGAGGAGTTCAACCGCGTGCTGATCGACTTCCTCTCCGTCTGAGGACCGGCCCCGGGGGGGGGGGGGGGGGGGGGGGGGGGGGGGGGGGGGGGGGGGGGGGGGGGGGGGGGGGGGGGGGGGGGGGGGGGGGGGGGGGGGGGGGGGGGGGGGG